>NZ_JAXUAK010000004.1:0-250247 GCF_046535855.1 Puerhibacterium sp. TATVAM-FAB25
CCCCCCCCCGCGCCCCCCCGGCCCCCGCCCCCGCCCCCCCGCCCCCCCCCCCCCCCCCCCCCCCCCCCGGCCCCCCGGCCCCCCCCCCCCCCCGGGGCCCGGGCCCCCCCCCCCCCCCCCGGGGGGGGGCCCCCCCGGCCGCTCGCGCGCCGCGCCCGTCCTGCCCCGGCCGAAGCTCCACCTTGCCCTGCCCCAGGCCCCGAGACCCCGTCCCCGAGAGGAACGCATGAGCGCGACACCGGTCGACCTGTCCGCCCGCGAGACGCTGGACGTGCTGCGCCACGTGCTGGCGCCGATGCTCGCCGAGGGAGCGATCGTCCGGCGGCCGCGCGTCACCGCGTGGGCGGAACGCCAGCAGGTCGACCGGCAGGCGGCCCGGGTGCTCGACACGCTGCGCGACCGCTACGGCGGCGCCCCGCTGTCCGTGCGGCTCGGCCCGCGGCGCGTCGTGCTCGTCACCACCCCGCAGGACGTCGCCCGGATCCTCGACGGCTCGCCGGAGCCGTTCACGCCGGCCACGCGCGAGAAGACCGCCGCGCTCGGCCACTTCCAGCCCGCCGGCGTGCTCATCTCGCCGCCGGCGGCCCGCCGCTCGCGGCGACCCCTCAACGAGCGGGCCCTCGCCTCGGGCCACCGGGCCCACCCGGACGCCGACCAGGTCGTCGCCCAGGTGGCGCGCACGGCGGACGAGATCGCCGCCGCGGTGGACGCGTCCGGCGGGCTCGATGCCGCCGCGTTCACCGAGGCCTGGTGGCGCCTGGTGCGCACCGTGACGCTCGGCGAGCGCGCCCGCGAGGACCACGAGCTCACCGACCGGCTCTCCGCGCTGCGCCGCCGGGCCAACTGGGCCTACTTCCAGCCGGTGCGACACCGCCTGCGTGCGGCGTTCCGCGAGCAGGTGGCCACCCGCGTGGCCGAGGCCGAGCCCGGCACGCTCGCCGCCGCGGCGCGCGCCGCCGCGGAGGAGATCGCCCGGGCCGCCGACGGGACCGGGTACGCCTACGACCCCGCCGACCAGGTGCCCCACTGGCTGTTCGCCTTCGACGCCGCCGGGATGGCCACGCTGCGCGCGCTCGCCGTCGTCGCCGCCCGCCCGGCCGTGCGCGAGCGGCTGGTCGACGAGCTCGCCGCCGCCGACCCCGTCCTCGGGGACGCCGGGCCCGGCGCCCCCGTGCTGCCGTACGCGCGGGCGTGCGTGCTCGAGAGCGTGCGGCTGTGGCCGACCACGCTGGTGATCCTGCGCGACGCCACCGAGCCGACCGTCTGGGGCGAGCGCACGCTGCCCGCCGGCACCGGGTTCGCCGTCGTCAGCGGCTACGTGCACCGCGACGCCGGCCGCATCGACTTCGCCGACGCCTTCACGCCGGAGGCGTGGCTCGACGGGCGCGCCGACGCCGACCGCGCGCTCGTGCCGTTCAGCGCCGGACCGGCCGAGTGCGCGGGCCGCGACGTCGTGCTGTTCACCACCAGCCACCTGCTCGCCCGCCTCGCGGGCCTGGGCCTCACCGTCGACCGGGGTGAGCACCTGGCGGACGACCCGCTGCCGCGCACCGTCGACCACCTGCAGCTCCGCTTCCGGCAGCGCGAGCGAGTGACGTCGGTGGGCGGCACCGTGAGCACGTAAGCAGCCGGAAGGACCATGGGAGGAGCGCGGGATGAACCAGTCGTCCGAGACCAGGACCACCACGGACCACGACGAGATCCGCCGTTGGGTCGAGGACCACGACGGCCGTCCGGTCACCGTCCGCGGCACCGAGGGCTCCGGGGAGGACGCCGGCGTGCTCCGCATCGACTTCCCCGGCGGGGCGAGCAGCGGCGGCAAGGACGACCGCCTCGACCCGGTCGAGTGGGACGAGTGGTTCCGGAAGTTCGACGACGCGGGGCTCGCCTTCCTGTACCAGGAGCGCCGCGCGGACGGCGGTGACAGCACCTTCTTCAAGCTGGTGTCCCGGTGAGGGCCGTCGTCACCGGTGGCGCCGGGTTCCTCGGCAGCCACGTGTGCGAGCGGCTGCTGGACGACGGCTACGAGGTGGTCGCCGTCGACAGCATGATCTCGGGGACCCCGGCCAACGTCGCCCACCTGCGGGCCCGCTCCGGGTTCCGGCTGGTGCGCCACGACGTCACCCGCGGCCTGGGGGCCGCCGACGACGGTCCCGTGAACCTCGGCGCCGTCGAGCTCGGCGAGGTCGACCTGGTGCTGCACATGGCGTGCCCGGCCTCGCCGGTCGACTACGCGGCGCACCCGCTCGAGACGCTCGACGTGGCCTCCCGGGGCACGCGGGCGGCGCTGGAGCTCGCCGCGCGCGCCGGCGCCCGCTTCGTCACCACCTCCACCTCGGAGGTGTACGGCGACCCGCTCGTGCACCCGCAGCGCGAGGAGTACTGGGGCAACGTCAACCCCATCGGCCCGCGGTCCGTCTACGACGAGGGCAAGCGGTTCGCCGAGGCGCTCACCATGGCCTACCGGCGCTCGAGGGACGTCGACGCCGGCATCGTGCGGATCTTCAACACCTACGGCCCGCGGATGCGGGGGCACGACGGGCGCGTGGTGCCCACGTTCGTCCGCCAGGCGCTCGCCGGCGAGCCGCTGACCGTGGCCGGCGACGGCACCCAGACCCGCTCGCTGTGCTTCGTCGACGACCTCGTCGACGGCCTGCTGCGGTTCGCCGGGACGCACGAGGCCGGCCCGGTCAACCTCGGCAACCCGCACGAGCTCACCGTGCGGCAGATCGCCGAGGACGTCATCGCGGCCACGGGCAGCTCGTCCCGCATCGAGCACATCGACCTGCCGACCGACGACCCCAAGGTGCGGTGCCCCGACATCACGCGGGCGCGTGAGCTGCTCGGCTGGGAGCCGAAGGTCGCGTGGGAGGACGGGCTCGAGCGCACCGTCGCCTGGTTCCGCGAGGTGGGCGCCGCGGCGGCGTGACGCCCCGACGACGGCGGGCGGGCCGGTTCCTCGAGCCGGCCCGCCCGCCGTCGTCGTCGTGGGGTCAGGACACCGCGGTCAGGACGGGACGCTCCCGGGCGCCGCGACCGGCGCCGCGGGCTCGCGCCCGAGCAGGGTGGCCGCCTCGAGCACCTCGTCCACGGTGATCTCCGCCAGGGCCGGGTCGAGCTCGTCCGCGTGCGGGTCGCCGGGGGCGGCGGGGTCGCCGTGCCACAGCACGGTGTGCCGGTCGAGGTCGACGGCCGGGCCCCAGGCCGCCGGCGGCGTGGGCCCGAAGAGGGTGACCGACGGCGTGCCGAGGGCCGTGGCGAGGTGCGCCACGCCCGTGTCCCCCGAGAGCAGCAGCCGCGCGGTCCCGACGACGTCGGCGAGCGCGGGCAGGTCGAGCCGCCCGGAGGTGTCGGAGAGGCGGCCGGCGCCGTGCCGCTCGGCCTCAACGCGCACCCGCGCGCACAGCTCCCGCTCGGCGTCGCCGCCGGTGAGCACCACCTCGGCGCCCGCGGCCGAGAGCGCCGCGGCGACCCGGCCCCACCGCCCGGGCGGCCAGCGCCGCGAGCCGGACGCGGCGCCGGGGTGGACGACGACGTGGGGCCCGCGGCCCCCGGGCGGGTCGAGCGGGCCGAGCCGCAGGTCGTCGGGGCCGCACCCGCCACCCGCCGCGCGGACGAGGCGGCACCAGCGGAGCACCTCGTGCTCGGCGGGGTCCCAGGCCGGGCCGTCGTGGCCCGCCTCGGGGCTGGCGAAGGCGACGAGCCGCCCGGGGCGGGTCGCCTGCAGCAGGCGGTGGCTCTGCGGGCCCCTGCCGTGCAGGTTCACGGCGACCTCGGGCGTCTCGGAGCGCCCGGTGCCGGCCCCCCACGCGAGCGGCTCGAGGCCGCTGGCGGGCAGCACGTCGTCGACCAGCCCGTACGACGCGAGCCACCGGCCGAGCCCCGCCGGGGCGGCGAGCACCACCCGCCGCCCCGGCCAGGCCCGGCGCACCCCGCGCAGGGCGGCGACGCCCGTGAGGGCGTCGCCCAGGCCGATCGCACGCAGCACCAGGACCGTCCCGCCGGGACGGCCCGGGGCGTCGTGCGCGCCGGCCGCCGCGCCGGTCACGGCCAGGAGGCCTCGCCGGAGGCCATGACGAGCATCTCGCGGATCTCGCTGCCCACCGGCTGGGTGAGGGCCGTGATGACCGCGCCGGCGGTCGCGGCCGGGTCGTTGAGGTCGGCGTCCGGCCCGGGCTTGTACTGCTCGGTGCGGCCGTCGAAGAACGCGGTGCGCATGCCGCCGGGGATGAGGCAGGTGACGCCCACCCGGCCGGCGTACTCGGCGGCCAGCGCCTGGCTGAACCCGCGCACGCCCCACTTGGACGCGCAGTACGCGGTCGCGTCGCCCGCGCCGCGCAGCGCGAGCGTCGAGCCGACCGTGACCACGGTGCCGCGGACCTTCTCCAGGTGCGGCAGCGCCGCCCGGACCACCGCGACCGTGCCGAACAGGTTGACCCGCAGCACGCGCTCCCACGTCTCCGGGCTGATCTCCAGCAGCGGGCCGCACGCGTCCGTGCCGGCGGCGGTCACGACGGCGTCGGGCGGGCCGACCTGCGCCACGAGGTCCTCGACGGCCGCCGCCGCCGCGGCGCTGTCGGACAGGTCGACCTCCACGTGCGGCACGTCGGCCTTGGGCGGCGTGAGGTCTAGGACGGCGGGGGTGCCGCCCGCGGCGGCGACGGCCTCGACGAGCGCGGCGCCGAGGCCGCTGGCACCGCCCGTGATGAAGACCGTGCCGACCTTCCGCGGCGTGAGGGCCGCCGGCGCGGTGCTGGTCTCCTGCGTGGGAGCGGACGTCATGGTGTGTTCCTCTCTTCGGGGGTGGGGTCGTCAGGAGGCGCCGAGCGGCACCGAGCCGTCGGTGCGGGCGCGCTCGAGGATCGCGGTGGTGGACAGGCCGTCGAGGTAGGGCAGGACGACGGTGCGTCCGCCGTGCCGGGCGACGACCTCGGCCTCGGGCAGCTGGTCGACCGTGTAGTCGCCCCCCTTGACCCACATGTCGGGCCGCAGCGCCTCGAGCGCGGCGCGCGGGTCGTCCTCGTCGAAGACGACGGCCGCGTCGACGCAGTCGAGCGCCTCGAGCACGCGCACGCGGTCGGCGGCGGTCACCACCGGGCGGCCGGGGCCCTTGAGCCGGCGCACCGAGGCGTCGGAGTTGACCAGCACCACGAGCCGGTCGCCCAGCGCGCGGGCCGCCTCCAGGGTCGCGACGTGGCCGGCGTGCAGCAGGTCGAAGCACCCGCCGGTGGCCACGAGCGTGCCGGCCGGGCGCAGCCGGGCGCCGAGCCGCTCGAGCGCGACGGACCCGGTGGCGCCGCCGTCCGGCATCCCGGCCGCCTCCGCGGCACCCTGGTCGGCTCCCCGGTCGGCTCCCTGGTCGGCTCCTTGGTCGGCTCCGCCGCGGCGGAAGCCCTCGGCCCCGCCGGCGGACACCCAGGCGCTCGCGGCGGCGACGGCGTCGCGCACCGCGTCGGGCACGCGGCCGCCGCGGCCGAGCACGTCGACGGCGGTGGCGGCGAAGCGGTCGCCGGCGCCGCACGGGTCGCCGCCGGACGCCGGCACGGTCGGCACGTGCACCGGTGCGCCGCCGGCCTCGGCGACGAACGCGCCGCGGGCGCCCGAGGTCACGCACACCGCGCCCGCGGACCACGCCGCGGCGAGCGCGCCCGCCAGGGCACCGGCGTCGTCGGCGGGCACGTCGAGCTCGAGCCGGGCAGCCTCCCGGCGCGCCTCCTCGAGGTTCGGGGTCACCAGCGCGACGCCGGGCACCGGCGCGCCGCCGCGCGGGTGCGGGTCCCACACCACGGGCCGCTGCCGGGCGACGTCGGTGAGCACCTCGCGCAGCACCGGGTCCGTCGTCACCCCGCCGCCGTAGTCGGCGACGAGCACGGCGTCGCACGCGGCCAGCGCGGCCGCCACGTGCCGGGCGTCGACGTCCCGCGGGCGGCCGGGGCCGCCGTCGTCGAGCCGCACCAGGCTCTGCCCGGAGCTGCGCACGCGCGTCTTGCGGCGGGTGCCGCCCTCGTGGCCGAGGGCCACGACGGTCAGGTCGCGCAGGTGCTCGCGCAGCGCGCGCCCGCCGTCGTCGTCGGCCAGCGGCGCGACGAGCACGACGTCGGCGCGGCCCGCGCACAGCAGCGCGGCGAGGCCGGCGCCGCCGGGGCTCTCGCGCACGACGTCGACGTCGACGACCGGCACCGGCGCGTCCGGGCACAGCCGCGTGACGGTGCCCTCGACGTCACGGTCGAGCAGCACGTCGCCGACGACCGCGACGACCGGGCGGGTGGTGCTGCGGGTGGTGCTGCGGGCGGTGGGAGCGGGACGGGGGCCGGCCGCGCTCATGCCGAGGTCCCCTGCAGCCGGGCCGGGCGCACCCGGCGGCGGCGCTCGACGCGCGCGTCGATCGCGGCGCACAGCGCGTGCACCGCCACGAGGTGCACCTCCTGCACGGCCGACGTCGACGCCGCCTCGACGGCGATGACGTCGTCGCAGGCGTCGGCCAGCGGGTTGGGGCCGGGGCCGGTCAGCGCCCAGGTGTCGATGCCCAGCTCGCGGGCGCGCCGCACGGCGGCCAGCACGTTGGGGCTCTTGCCCGACGTCGACATCGCGATCAGCACGTCCCCGGGGCGGCCGTGCGCCGCGACCTGGCGGGCGTACATCTCCTCGGGCCCGTAGTCGTTGACGATCGCCGAGAGGCTGGAGGTCTCCGCGTGCAGCGCGATCGCGGACAGCGGCGTGCGCTCGCCCTCGAACCGGCCCACGAGCTCGGCCGTGAGGTGCTGCGCCTCGGCGGCGCTGCCGCCGTTGCCGGCCACCAGCAGGCGCGCCCCGCCGAGCAGCCGGTCGGCGAGCTCACGGCCCCACGCGTCGAGGCGGGCGCCGTCGCCGAGCAGGCTGTCCAGGCCGGCCACGAGCTCGCCGGTGTGCCGCGCGAGCCAGCTGCGGGCGCCGGGCGGCGCGGAGGGCAGCGGGCGCGGGGGCGCCGCCGGAGGTGTGGCGGGAGGCGCGGTGACGGGCACGCCCACCGGGACGGCGAGCGGCGTCGCCAGCGCGCGGGTCGTGGGCTCGGTGGTCATCGGGCACCTCCGGTGGTCGTGGCCGTGACGCCGTCGGCGGCGCCGGGCGCCGGGACGGTGAGCGGGGCGGGCCAGGGCACCGCCGCGCCGGGCGCCAGCTCCGCGTAGACCTCCGCGGTGCGGCGTGCCACGGTGGCCCAGCCGTACAGGTGCTCCGCGCGCACGCGGGCGGCGGCGCCGTACCGCAGCCGGGTCGGCCGGTCGGTGAGGCGCCGGAGCGCCGCGGCCAGGGCCGCCGCGTCGCGCGGGGGCACCAGCAGGCCCGTGCGGCCGTCGACCACCGTGTCGAGCAGCCCGCCCACGGCGCTGCCGACGACGGGACGCCCGCAGGCGGCCGCCTCGAGCGGGACGATGCCGAACGGCTCGTACCAGGGCGTGCACACCACGACGTCGACCGACCGCAGCAGCGCCGGGACGTCCGGGTGGGCGACCGCGCCGAGGAAGCGCACGCGGTCCGCGACGCCGTGCTCGGCGGCGACCTTGCGCAGGCGCCACACCTCCTGGTCGTCGTCGAGCGCGTCGGGCGCCGGTCCGCCGGCGACGAGCAGCTCGGCCTCGGGCACGTCCGCGAGGGCCTCGATCACCGTGCCGACGCCCTTGCGCTCCACCAGCCGGCCGACCGACAGCAGCCGCAGCCCGGTGCGGCTGTCCTGCGCCGCGCGGTCGGCGCCGGGCGTGAAGTGCCCCAGGTCGACGCCGCACGGCACCACGCGGATCCGGTCCGCGGGCGCGCCGAGCGCGTCGAGCTCGTCCACCTCGTCGTGGCACGTGGCCACGACGCGGTCGACGTCGCGGCACAGCCGCGACTCGAGCTCGACGCGCCGCGCGGGGCTGGTGTCCGCGGCGCCCTGGTGGCGCCGCTTCACCGACCCGAGCGCGTGGAACGTCTGGAGCACGGGCACGTGCACGCCCGTGGCCTCCTCGACCTGCCGTGCCGCGCGGACCGCGGCCAGGCCGGACATCCAGAAGTGGGCGTGCACCACGTCGGGGCGCCGCGCCGGGTCGGACCACAGGCGGGCGAGCTCGTCGCCCATGGCGTCCATCCACGGCAGCAGGTCGTCCTTGGGCAGGGGCGCCGCAGGGCCGGCGGTCACGTGGACCACCTCCACGCCCCGGTCGAGCGGGACCCGTTCGGGCAGGGCCGCGTCGTCGCGGCGCGTGCAGACCTCGACCTCGTGGCCGGCGGCGGCCAGGTGGCGGGAGAGCTCGGCGACGTGGACGTTCTGCCCGCCGGCGTCCGCCCCGCCGAGGGTGGCGAGAGGGCTGGCGTGCTCGGAGACCATGGCGATCCGCATGCGGTCACCTCCTGTGTCGGGTGCCGGACGTCCGGTTCTCGAGCCGTCCGGGACTGCGGGTTCTCGTGGGACGCAGCGCGTGCGCCGAGGCTCAGGTGGCGACGGCCTCCGAGAGGAGCGCGGTCCACCGGTCGGTGAACCGCTCGAGCGAGTAGCGGGCGAGCACCTGCTCGCGGGCGGCCTTGCCGTACGCCGCGGCCTCGGCCGGGTCGGCCAGCCAGCGGCGCGCGGTGGCCGCGAGCACGTCGGGGTCGGCGCTGAGCACGCCGGCCTCCGGCGGCACCGCGACCGGCGCCTCGGTGACCGGCAGGGCCAGCACCGGCAGCCCGATCGCCATCGCCTCGAGCAGCGACAGCCCGAGGCTGGTCCAGCGGTAGGGGTGCAGGTAGGCCCGCGCCCCGGCGACCGCGGCGTGCATCGCGTGCTGCGGCAGGTCCTGCAGCCGCCCGGCGCTCGCGGCCGCGGCGGGGGTGCCGACGGCGTGCAGGTGCTCAGCCAGCCCGTCGGTGCCCATGCCGTAGACCTCGAGCGGCACGTCACGGGCCACGTGCAGCAGCACGTCGGTGCCGGCCACGCGCCAGCGGCGCACCGGCTCGTTGACGACGGCGGCGACGTGCGGCCGCTCGCCCGTCCACAGGTGGCCGGGGTCGGGGATGCCGTGGTCGACCACCGTGGTGCGGGCGGTCCCGCAGTCCCACATGAGCCGGTTGAAGGCGGTGACGTGCACGACCGGCACCGTCCCGTCGGCCACCACGTCGAGGTCGGCCAGCGGGTGGCGGCTGCGCGCGGCGTGGTCGGTGGGCGCGTTGTGCTCGACGTAGAGGGCGGGCACGTCCCGCCCGGCGCGGCGGCCGGTCCACTCCTCGAGCAGGCCGACCTCGTGCGGCCGCTGCAGGACGACGACGTCGATCGCGCCGTCGTCGAACGCCGCGCGGATCTCGGCGGGGCTCGCCTCGGTCACCGACGCCGGCCAGTCCCACGTCTGCGCGCGGCCGCGGCCGTCGGGGCCGCGGTCCGGCAGCAGGGGGACGACGTACTCGTGCGGGCCCTGGACGAACGCCGTCGCCCACGACCCGTGCACGTGCCACAGCAGCACCCTCATGCGGGAACCTCCGTCCGGTGAGTCGTCGCAGCGGCGCCGGCCGCCGTCCGGGCCGGCGGCCGGCCGGCGAGGCCGGTGACCGCGCCCACGACCTGGCCGCCCGGGACGGACGCCAGGCAGGGGTGGCCGGCCACGGGGCACTCACGGGCCCGGGTGGCGCGGCACGGCGCGTCCTGGTCGCCGAGCACGGCGACCGGCACGCCCCACGGGGCCCACCGGTCGGCGGGCACCACGGGGGAGAACAAGCTGACCACGGGCGTGCCCACGGCCGCGGCGAGGTGCGCCGGGCCGGTGTTGCCGACCACCACGCACGCCGCACGCGCGAGCACGGCGGCCAGCTCGGCGAGCGTGGTGCGCCCGCCGAGGTCCACGGCGCCCGGGGCGCCGGACGCCGCGTGGGCGGCCAGCTCGCGCTCGCCGGGCCCGCCGGTGACGACCACGTCCCAGCCGGCGGCGCCCAGCGCGGCCACGTAGGCGCGCGCGTCGTCGGGCCGCGGGGCGCGGGCGGGCACCGAGGCGCCGGGGTGCACGACGACGTAGGGGCCGGCGGGCAACAGGTCGGCGACCGCGGGCGGCAGCGCGGCGAGCGGCCGGCGGACGGCGAGGCGGCCGTCGTCGGCGGCGGGCAGCGGCGCACCGGCGGCGCGGGCCAGGTCCAGGGCGGCCTCGACCTCGTGCAGCCCCTCGGGGCGGCGGTGGCGCACGTCGAGCAGCGCGCCGGGGTAGTCCTCGCTCGTCGCGCTGACCCGCCGCACGCCGGCCATGCGCGCGAGCAGCGCCATGGGCAGCGGTGACTGGTGGAACGACGTGAACACCACGGCCTCGTCGTAGTCGCGGGCCGCCAGCCCGGCGACCAGGCCGGCGACGGCGGCGGGGTCGAACGCGCCGGGGGCGTAGCCGCTCCACGGGGCGTCGAAGCGCAGCACGTCGCGCACGCCGGGCAGCAGGCGCGCGGCCTGCAGGCCCTGGCCGGAGACCAGCAGGTCCACGTGGTCGTGGGCGGCGGCCAGCGCGCGCACGGCCGGCCCGGTGAGCAGCACGTCGCCGTCGCTGTCGAGCCGGACGGCCAGGACCCGCGCGCTCACAGCAGCCTCACCGCCTCGGCCAGGTCGGCGGCGACGCGCGGCGCGGCGGCGACCTCCTCGGCGCGGGTCTCGGGCGTCGGCACCAGCACGGCGCGGGCGCCGGCGGCGACGGCGGCGCCGACGTCGGCCCCGATGTCCCCGACCACGGCGCACTCGGCCGGCAGCACGCCGAGCTCCCCGGCGGCGCGCAGCACCATGCCCGGCTCGGGCTTGCGGCAGACGCAGCGCTCGTCGGGGGTGTGCGGGCACCGCTGCCACGTGGCGAAGGGGCCGAGCAGCTCCTCGACCCGCGCCTCCACGGCCCTGACCTGCTCGGGCGTGAGGAAGCCGCGGCCGATGCCTGACTGGTTGGAGACCACGCCGACCGCGATGCCCTGAGCGCGCAGCCGGTCGAGCACGCGGCGGGCGCCCTCGACGGGGCGCACCAGCTCCGGGTCGCCGTTGTAGGGCACGTCGTGCACCAGGGTGCCGTCGCGGTCGAACAGCACGGCGCGCAGCGGCGGCGGCCACGCGGCGGCGCCCGTGCCGCCCAGGGCCCGCCGCCAGCGCCACGTGCCGGCGGCGCGGTGGGCGACGGCGGCGAACGGGATGGCCACGCTCGTCCACGCCATCCGCCGCGCCTCCGCGGCGAAGCCGTCCTCGCCCGGGCGCGGGCCGGGGCGCAGGCGCCGGGCGAGGAACTCGCCGGCCAGGCCGGCCCACGCGGTGGCCGCCACGGCGGCGAGGCGCGGGCGCCGCGCGGCGGCGAGCACGGGCACGGCGGCCGCGGCGGCCACGGTCGCGGCGTGCCACGCGAGGCGGCCGCGGCCCGTCTCGGCGACCTCGCGCCAGCGCGGCCCGTGCAGGGCGCGCATCAGCGCGTCGTCGGCGTTGCCACGCTGCACGCGCAGGCTCACGCCGTCGTCGGCGGGGCGCACCGGGTGGGTGATCGCGCGCTCGCCGCGGACCAGCCGGCCGCCGGCGGCCCGGACCCGCAGGGCGAGGTCGGCGTCCTCCCGGTAGGCGCGGGGGAACCGCTCGTCGAAGCCGTGCACCTGCTCCAGGACCGTGCGGCGGTAGGCCATGTCGGCCGTGGCCCAGGCGGCGGTCTCGAGACCCGCGGTGCTGCGCTCCCAGTCGGTGGGGCGCCGGTGGGCCGGCAGGGGCACGGTGATGCGGCCCTGCACCCCGGCGACGTCGGCGTGCGCGTTGGCGAGGTCCTTGGCGAGGCCGCCGGCCCAGGCGGGCGGCAGCAGCACGTCGTCGTCGAGGAACGCCACCCACTCCACGCCCGCGGCGGTGCGCCACCCGGCGTTGCGGGCGGCGGCCGGCCCGCGGCCGCCGGTGCGCACCGAGCGCACCGGGACGCCGGCCACCTGCACGGGCAGCGTCAGCGGCGGGTTCGCCGCGCCGTCGTCGCCGGCCGGCAGCGGGCGGTCGTCGACGACGACCACCTGCGCCGGGCGGGGCGCCTCGGGGCAGGCCTCCAGGGTGCTCGCCAGCGAGGTGAGCAGCCCGGCCAGCTGCGGGCGCCCGACGGTGGGCACCACCACGGCGTACGACGTCGTCATCCGGCCACCCCTGCGGCCGCGCCGTCCTCGGCGAACAGCGCACCGCGGTGCACCAGGTGCGGGCCCACGACCAGCAGGTCCACCGGCGCGGACCCGAACAGCTCCAGGGCGTCGCGCGGGTCGTCCACCATGGGCCGCCCGGCGGTGTTGAGGCTCGTGTTGACCACCACGGGCAGCCCGGTGCGGTCGCGGAACGCGCGGATCGTGGCCTGCAGCCGCGGCTGGGAGTCGTCGACGGTCTGGATGCGCGCGGTGCCGTCCACGTGCGTCACCGTGGGGATGCGCTCGCGCCAGGCGGGCACCACCTCGTGCACGAAGAGCATGTACGGGCTGGGGATCGGGCCGCCGGAGAAGATCTCCGGGGCGTCCTCCAGCAGCACCATCGGCGCCACCGGGCGGAACTGCTCGCGGCCCTTGACGTCGTTGAGGCGCCGCACGTTGTGCGCGTGGCCGGGGTGGGCGAGCAGCGAGCGGTGGCCCAGGGCCCGCGGGCCGAACTCGGCGCGGCCCTGGAACCAGGCGACGACGCCGTCGGCGGCGAGCACGTCGGCCACCGCGCCGGGCAGGTCGTCCGGCGTGGTGAACGGGACGCGGGCCTGGCGCAGCCAGTCGGCGAGCTCGTCGTCGGACCACTCGCGGCCGAGCGCGGCGGAGCCCATGGGCTCGATCGGCACGCCCGCCTCGGCGGTGAGCTGCAGCGCGGCCCCGAGCGCGGTGCCGGAGTCGCCGGCGGCCGGCTGCACCCACACCTCGTCGAACGGCGAGTCGCGCCAGATGCGCGAGTTGGCCACGCAGTTGAGCGCGGTGCCGCCGGCCAGCGTCAGGGCGGTGTCGCCGGTGCGCTCGTGCAGCCAGGTGGCCAGGTCGACGAGCACCTCCTCGAGGCGCGCCTGCACCGACGCCGCGAGGTCGGCGTGCGCGGGCGGCAGGCCGCCGTGCGCGTCGTCGGGCGTCAGGGCGTCCGCCATCGCCGGGTCCTGGATCGCGCCCGGCGTGGCGCGCGGTGCCCACCGCGTCCAGTCCGGCGCCTCGGCCCGGAACCCGCCGTCGGGCGTCACGTAGAAGACCTCGCGCAGGTCCTCGAGGAACCGCGGCTCGCCGTAGGACGCCAGGGCCATGACCTTGTACTCGTCGCTGGAGCGCAGGAACCCGAGGTGCTCGGTGAGCGACTCGTAGACCAGCCCGAGGGAGTGCGGCAGCTCCTGGCTCGCCAGCACCTCGAGCTTGCCGTCCACGTAGCGCCCGGCCAGGTGCGAGGAGCGCTCGCCGCGCCCGTCCAGGGACATCACGCTGCACGTGCGGAACGGGGAGGCCAGCGCCGCGGAGGCCGCGTGCGCCACCTCGTGCGGCACGAACCGCACCGTGGCAGGGGACAGGCCCGGCAGCGCGGTCGCGATGAACTGCGGGGCGCGCTCGGCGTACTGCACGCGCAGCCAGTCCCACGGGTCGGGCAGCCCCATCTCCTCGGTCGGCTTGGCCAGCGCGGGGTCGAACGAGTACGCGACGGCGTCGAGGTCGCCCGGCTCCAGGCCGCCGACCTCGAGGCACCACCGCATCGCCTGCTCCGGCAGCTCCCAGGCCGCGAACGGCACCGGCCGCTTGCCGTGCTTGCGCCGCGAGAAGCGCTCTTCCTCCGCCGCGGCGACGACCCGCCCGTCGACGACGAGGGCGGCGGACGGGTCGTGGAACAGGGCGTTGACTCCGAGCACTCGCATCGAGGCTGACCTCCACAGTTGCTGTCGCGGGCGTTGCGGTCCGGGTGCACCGTGTGCACGGTTCACCCCACTCGCAAGAGAAGTGGCTCTCTCGCTCGCAAGTTGAAGCGGGTGAAGTTGCTGCTCTCCTGGGCGGTGCCGGCCGTGCCCACGCACGACGAGGGCCGGCGGCGCCGCAGCGCCGCCGGCCCGTCACCGCCGGGGGGCGGTCAGCTCTCCGAGCCGCCCTCGGGCTCGTCGATCGTCGAGCGCGGGTTGAGGTTCGCCGCCTCCGCGTCGGTCTCGCTGTCCGACTCGGCGTCGCCGGACGCCTGGTCCCCCACGCGGGGGTTGAGCGACTCCGGCTGCGCGTCCGGGTCCTGGTCCGGGTCGTACGGGGCGGTGCTGTCGTTCTCGCTCATCGAGTCCTCCTTCACGTGCCAGCGGCCCGCGCAGGGCCGTCGCCCTTCGCGGGCCCCTTCACGCTGGCACGGTCCGGCGACGCTCGCAGGCGGGCCGCAGGCGGCACCACCTGCGCAAACACTTCTCGACTGGCGCGATCTTCACCCGCGGCTACGGTTGGGGGCACGGGAGGTCAGGAAGCGGCCCCCAGGATCTCGGTTCTGGGAGGTAGTCAGATGACAGTCGCGCTCGACGCACCGAAGGCCACGGCGCCGGCACGCTCGAACAGCGGTGCCACGGCCGCCGACCTGGCGAGCGTCACGCAGGCGATCGCGGTCGGCACGCCGCTGCTGGTCGGCCGGTACCGGGTCGACCTGGCGAGCGGGCAGTGGTGGTGGTCGGACGAGGTCTACCTCATGCACGGACGCGAGCCCGGCGAGATCGAGCCGGGCCTCGACACCATGTGCTCGCGCAAGCACCCCGACGACCGGCAGCGCCTCATCCGCGCCGCCACCGTCGCGCTCAAGGCGGGCAAGCCGTTCGCCTGCAGCCACCGCATCGTGGACCCGAGCGGCAAGGCCCGCACGGTCGTGGTCACCGGACAGGGGCGTCGCGACCACGGCGGCAAGCTGACCGAGGTGGTCGGCTACATCGTCGACGCGACCACCGTGCAGCGCGAGGCGCTGGAGCGGGAGGCGCAGCAGGCGGTGTCCCGGGCCTTCGTCCACGCCGCGGCGGTGGAGCAGGTCAAGGGAATCATCATGCTCGTGCGCGGCGTCGACGACATGACCGCGGCCCGGGAGCTGGCCGAGGTCGCGCAGAACGTCACGGTGCCCGTGCACGTCGCCGCCTCGCAGGTGATGACGGCGATCAAGAAGGCCGGCGCCGCCGGCCCGACGGGGGAGGCGACGCTCGAGGCCGCGCTCGCCGCCGTCCACCCGGTGGAGCGCCCGCGGGGCCACGAGGCCCAGCTCACGCGCCGCCGCTCCCGCGGCTGACCCGCTCGGCCGGCCGGGATCCCAGCGCCCAGCCGCCGCCGTCGGACCGCCCCTGCGGGCGCCGACGACGGCGGCTGCGCCGTGCCCGGCGCTAGCAGTTCTCCCACCGGGCGCAGCCCGCCATCTCGAGCGTGGGCTCGATCGGCGGCGCGCTCGCCGGGCGCTCCTCCAGGTACGTCTTTCGGGACGTGACGTCGAGATCCCCGGTCACGACGTCCTGGACCATGGCAGCGCCGGCCACGTTCGCCCGTTCGAGGAGCCGATGCTCATCGGCGTCGTAGACCAGCCGGTAGGTGGTGCCCTCGACCGTCCGGGTGGCGCCGACGCCGGTACGCCCGGCGGCGTCGGTCGCCTCCTCGAGGACGGTGGTGCCGGGCAGGCCGGTGATGACGTGCCACGCCGCGTCGCGCAGCGCGGGCGGCGCGGGGCTGGCGTCGAGCAGCTCGAGCGCCATCTCGGCCACCTTGTCGTCCGGCGTGCCGACGCTGCGGCCCTCCTCGACCGAGTCGCGAAGGATCTGCTCGAGCCGGTCAGGATCGGTCGGCAGCTCGTAGAGCTCGTCCCAGCCGATGAGGGTGTCGGCACCGTCGACCATGAAGCGTCCCCAGGCCGCCGGACCGGACGCGGTCGGCGCGCTCGTGTCGCCGTCCTCGAACCACAGCCCGGGCTCGGTGTGGCCGTACCAGTGCTCCGAGACCACGACGTCCAGGTCTCCCGAGGAGCTCGTCGACGCGATCTCCGAGCGGACGTACCAGTAGGGCGCGTCCGGCCAGCCGGCCTCGGTGGGCGGGGACGGCGTCGGGCTCGACGCGACCTGCAGCACCGCCGTCTGCTCCGGCCCGGGCGCCCACGGCTGGGCCTGCACGGTCCACCCCGCGGCCACGACCACGGCGGTCAGCGCGCCGACGCCCGTCGCCGCCCGGCGGCGGGCGCGCCGCCGACGCGCGGCGGGGACCACCCGGGCGGTGCGCACGTCGATGCGTGGGACGACCGCGTCGGCGAGCTCGCGAAGCTCCCGGCCGAAGTCCTCGTCCTGCTGCTGCGCGGTCATCGTGCGCTCCTTCCGGACGCCGGGGCGTCGGTCACGGGCTCGGCCGTCGCGGCGCCCAGCACGGACCGCAGCTGGGCCAGGCCGCGCGAGGCCGTGGACTTCACGGTGCCGACGGAGACGCCGAGGTCGGCGGCGACCTCGCGCTCGCTGAGGCCGACCAGGTGGCGGAGCACGACGACGCGGCGCTGTCGCGGGCTGAGCGTCGCCAGCGCCCGCACCAGCCGGTCCCGGTCGGCGTGCTGGGCGGCGGCCGACGTGCCGTCGGCGCCCTCGGGCAGCTCCGCGGGCGCGGTGAGCACCTCCCGCCGGCGCTTGCGCCACATGTCGATGCGCACGTTCGCCAGGACCCGGCGCGCGTAGGCGAGCGGGTCACGGTCCCGGGCGCGCGACCAGTGGAGGTACGTGCGCTCCAGGGCCTGCTGGACGAGCTCGTCGGCGAGGTGCTCGTCGCCGCACAGCAGCCACGCGGTGCGCGCCAGCTGCGGGGCCGCCCACTGCATGAAGTCCGTGAACTCCTGCTCGCGGGACGTGGCGACGCGGACGAGCTCGAACCCGTCCGGGGGCGCGTCGTCGTCGGCGGCCTCGCCGGCGATCATCGTCATGCTCATGACTGTGACACGGCCGGTGACCGGGAAAGGTTGAGCGCCGCCCCAGGATTGTCCGCGCCAGAAGACGCCGACGGCTGGAGAAGCAGGACGGAGCTCAGCGAGTTCCGTCCTGCTTCTCCAGCCGTCGGCCGCACGGGGGCGGCGGGGCTGCGCGGACGCCTCCGGCGCCCGTCACGTCACTTCGAGACGAACCGCGCGACCGCGCGGGCGGCGCCCTTCTTCGCGAAGCGCTGGGTCAGCGCGGCGACGCCGGCGGAGACGGCCGCGAAGGTGGTGGCCTGGACGATGCCCAGCGACTCGTCGTCCTTCTTCAGCGGGTGCTCCGCGTGGGTGGCCTTCTGGAAGACGATCCCGACGAGCTTCTGCGCCAGCCAGCCGGCGGCCAGCGTCAGGCCCAGGGTCATGACCTTCTCGACGACGGTCTCCTTGGTCTGCTGCGACTCCGCCACGGGCACTCCTTCGACATCGGATCGGCTGGCCTGCACCACCGTAGCGTCCACCGCGACGCTCGCCACCGGCGCCGTCGGCGCTGCACCGGCGCGCACAGGACGAGAGGGAGCGCTCGACGCCGTCGTCCGAGGTCGTCCCGGCGTCGACGCCACGCCCGTTTCGCCCCTTTCGCGGGCGTGATCCAACCGTGTGGGAAAGCGCTACCCAAGCCCGCGAATCTCTTGTATCGTTTCAGCCGCACGCAGAGGTGTGATGGCCGTCACCGGCCCACCGACGACGGTGACCAGAGCAAGGAGGCTCACATGAGGATCACGCGCAACGCCGCCGCAGCGGTCGGCGTCGCCGCCGGTGTCGCGCTCGCCCTGAGCGCGTGCGGGAGCGGCGACGGGCCCGCCCAGGGCGCCGAGCCCGGGTCGGCGGAGTCCCTGGACACGGAGCGGGACATCACCCTCTCGCTCGCGTGGTGGGGCAACGACGACCGCGCGGCCAAGTACGAGGAGGCCGTCGACCTCTTCGAGGAGAAGTACCCGAACATCACGGTCCAGACGCAGTTCCAGGCGTGGGACGACTACTGGACGGCGCGCAGCACCGAGGCCGCGGGCCAGACCCTGCCGGACGTGTTCCAGATGGACCTGTCCTACCTGCGCCAGTACGGCGCCACGAACCAGCTGCTCGACCTCAACGGCCAGACCGGCGTCAACCTCGACGTCGAGGGCGTGGACGACACGCTCCTGGAGTCGGGCGTCATCGACGGCTCGCAGTACGGCATCCCGACGAGCACCAACACGCTCGCCTTCTTCTACAACGCCGACCTCACCGAGAAGTTCGGCATCGAGCCGCCGGCCGAGGGCTACACCTGGGACGACTACGCGGCCTGGGTGCAGGAGGTCTCCGAGGCCGGTGCCGGGGCCGACCCGGCCGTCTACGGCTCGGGCGACTACACCGGCACGTTCTGGTTCTTCCTGCAGTGGCTGATCCAGGACGGCACCGACCCGTTCACCGAGGACGGCGGGCTGAACTTCGACGAGGCCGACATGACCGCGTGGCTCGAGCAGGCGCAGCCGCTGCGCGAGGCCCAGGCGTTCTACCCGATCGAGAAGTCCAAGCAGCTCGAGCCGCTCGGCGGGTTCACGGTCAACGAGGCGGCCTCGGAGATCAGCTGGGACAACTTCCTGGCCGGCTACGTCGCGGACTCCGGCACCGACAACATCCAGATGCTGCCGATCCCCGCGAACGACGAGGGCGAGACGGGCATGTTCTACAAGCCGTCGATGCTGCTGTCGGCCTCGGCCGCCACGGAGGAGCCGGAGGCCGCCGCGGCGCTCATCGACTTCCTCGTCAACGACCCCGAGGTCGGCACGATCTTCGGCACGTCGAAGGGCGTGCCCGCCGTGGCGGCCCAGCGTGACGCGATGGAGGTCGAGCCCGGCTCGATCGACGAGCGCGTCGTGGCCTACGAGGAGCAGGTCGCCGAGCAGGTGACCGAGTCCGCGCCGGTCCCCGTCGAGGGCTTCGGCGCCATCGAGGCGGAGTTCAAGCGGCTCGGCGAGGAGCTGCAGTACGGCACGATCACGCCCGACGAGCTCGTCGAGCAGTGGTTCGCCTTCGCCGAGGACACCATCCCGCAGTCCTGACGCGGCCCGCCCCCACGGGGGCCGCACCGGTGGCGCGGCGCGCTCGACGACGCGAGCGGCGCACCGACGGCGCACGACGCCGCGCCGCGCCGCGCCACCGGGACCCTCATCCTGCGACCTGAACGGACGACGTCATCGTGACCGTGACCCGTGAACCGATCGAGGCGGCGGTGCCCGCCGCCGTGCCGCCCGCGGGGCGTCCGCGCCCGCGGTGGAAGCGCGAGGACGTGCGCGCCGGGTACGCGTTCCTGTCGCCGTGGCTGCTGGGCTTCGTCCTGCTGACCGCGGGCCCGATGATCGCGTCGCTGTACCTCGCGTTCACCGACTACAACCTGTTCCGCAGCCCGCAGTGGGTGGGCCTGGAGAACTTCACCGACCTGTTCTCCGACAAGCGGTTCCTCACGTCGGCGAAGGTCACGGCGGTCTACGTGCTGCTGGGCACGCCGATCAAGCTGATCGCCGCGCTGGCGGTGGCGATGCTGCTCAACATGCGGCACCGCGGGCAGGGCGCCTACCGGTCGATCTTCTACGCGCCCTCGCTCATCGGGGCGAGCGTGTCGGTGGCGATCGTGTGGAAGGCGATGTTCATCGACGAGGGCGTCGTGGACCGCATCAGCCAGTTCTTCGGCGGCCCGGCTGGCGGCTGGGTCGGCGACCCGACGATGACCATGCCGATGATGATCCTGCTGGCCGTGTGGCAGTTCGGCGCCCCGATGGTGATCTTCCTGGCGGGCCTCAAGCAGGTCCCGGCCGAGCTCTACGAGGCGGCGGCCGTCGACGGCGCCGGCCCGGTGCGCAAGTTCGTCCGCATCACGCTGCCGATGCTCAGCCCGGTGCTGTTCTTCAACCTGCTGCTGGAGACCATCAACGCCTTCCAGGTGTTCTCCTCGGCGTTCATCATCTCCGGCGGCACCGGCGGTCCGGCCGACTCCACCCTCTTCTACACCCTGTACCTCTACGTCAAGGGCTTCAGCGAGTTCCGGATGGGCTACGCCTCGGCGATGGCCTGGGTGCTGGTCGTGGTGGTCGGCATCCTCACCGCCATCCTGTTCCGCACGTCCAAGGCCTGGGTCCACTACAGCGGAGACGCACGATGAGCGAAGCGATCACCCCGAACCTGCCCGCCAAGGCCGCCGGCGCCGTCGAGCTGCTCGACCCCGCCCTGCGCACCACCGGCACCGGCCCGGACGACGCGCACGGCCGGGCCGACTCGGCCCGCCGCCGCGCCGCCGCCCGCCGTCGCCGGGGCGTCAGGTCGCTCGGCTTCCACGCGCTGGTCCTCGTCGTGACCGTGGTGATCCTCTACCCGGCCGCCTGGATGCTGATGAGCGCGTTCAAGCCGTCCAGCGACATCGTCGGCAACATCAACCTCATCCCCGAGAGCTTCACGCTCGACAACTTCGCCAAGGCGATGGGCGGGATCGGCGGCGTGTCGTTCTGGACGTTCTTCGGCAACTCGATGCTGCTGGCCGTGCTGTCGGTGGTGGGCGTGGCGCTGTCCTCGGCGGTGGCGGCCTACGCCTTCGCCCGGATCCAGTTCCCCGGCCGCGGGATGTTCTTCGCGGTCATGATCGGCACGCTGCTGCTGCCGTTCCACGTGGTGCTCATCCCGCAGTACATCCTGTTCAACAACCTCGGGATGGTGAACACCTTCCTGCCCCTGCTGATCGGCAAGTTCCTGGCCGCGGACGCGTTCTTCGTCTTCCTCATGGTGCAGTTCATGCGCGGCCTGCCCCGGGAGCTGGACGAGGCGGCCCGCATCGACGGCTGCGGCCACTGGCGCACGTTCAGCTCCATCGTGCTGCCCCTGCTGCGCCCGGCGGTGATCACCAGCAGCATCTTCGCGTTCATCTGGTCCTGGAACGACTTCCTCGGCCCGCTGCTGTACCTCAAGAAGCCCGACCTCTACCCGCTGCCGGTGGCGCTGCGCCTGTACGTCGACCAGACCTCGGTCTCCGACTACGGCGCGCAGATGGCCATGGCGGTGCTCGCGCTCGTGCCGGTGATGCTGTTCTTCATCCTGTTCCAGCGCTACATCGTCGACGGCGTCTCGACCCAGGGCCTCAAGGGCTGAGGCCGCGACGGTGACGGCCATGACGGACCGGGGTGCCCGGCGCGGCGAGGCGCTGACGCTGTTCGGCGAGGTGCTGCTCACCGGCCTCCTCGTGCTCGTCGGCAGCCTGCCCGTGGTGACGGTGCCGGCGGCGGTGGCCGCCGGCACCGCGCACCTGCGGCGCCAGGTGGCCGGGCTGGACCACGGCGCCGGCCGCTTCGCCGTCGAGTGGTGGGCGGCGACCCGGCGGCTGTGGCCGCTGGGGGCCGGCGCCCTGGTGCTCGCGGCGCTGCTCGGGCTGAATTTGCGGCTCGTCGGCACCGGGGCGCTGCCCGGCGGCGAGGTGGTGCGCTGGGTGACGCTCGCCGTGGCCGCGGCGGCCCTGGTCGTGCTGCTGCGGACCGCGGGGGCCTGGTCCGACGCGGAGGGCGCCCCGCGCGCCGACGTCGGCGCGCGCCGGGCGCTCGCCGCGGGCGCCCGCGCGGCGGGCGACGACGTCGCCGGCTCCGTGCTGCTGCTCGTAGCCGTGGGCCTGTGCGCCACGTTCGTGTGGATGCTGCTGCCGCTCGCCGTCGTCGCCGGCGGCCTGCTGAGCATGGCGGTCGTGGGCGTCGAGGCCCGACGCCGCTCCACCGCGGGGCGCTGAGCGCGCCCGAGAGAGCCCGGGAGGCGACCTGGGAGGCGACCTGACGGACGACCTGACGCACGACCTCATGACCTGACAGACCACCCGCCGGCGTCCGAGGACGCGCGCCGGCGAGGGCTCCGGCCCGGACCCCGGGCCGGACGGCCCGCCCTGCGCGGCGGGCCTTGCGACCGACCACGGCAACGACGCACGGAGGGGGACGAGCGATGCGCACCACCAGGGGGACGTCGAGCACCGGAGGCCCCGGCGCGTGGCGCCGGGAGACCTACGGACCACGAGCACCGCGGCGGGGCACACGACGGGGCACACGACGGGGCACACGGCGGGGCACGCAGCGCGCGGTCGCCGCGCTGACCGTCGCCGTCCTCGCGGCGAGCGGGACGGCGGGGGCCGCGGCGGCGCACGACGACGGCTCCGGGCGCGGCCACGGCCACGCGCGGGGCACGCAGCTCGAGGACCTGGACCGCGGCCTGGTCGCCGTCGGCACGAGCGAGGGGATCTTCCTGTCCTGGCGGCTGCTGGGGGACGAGGTGACGGGCCGCACCGCGACCGGGATGGCGGGCGCCGACTTCGTCGTCTACCGCGACGGGAGGCGGCTCGCCACGGTCACCGGCTCGACGAACTTCGTCGACCCCGACGGCACGGCGCGGTCGCGCTACGCCGTCGCGCCGGTCACCGACGGCCACCAGGGCCGGCGCAGCGCACCGGTCACCGCCTGGGCCGACGGCCACCTCGACATCCCGCTCAGCAAGCCGCCCGCCGGCGTCACGCCGCTCGGCGAGCCGTACGACTACGCGGCGAACGACGCCTCGGTGGCCGACCTCGACGGCGACGGCGCCTACGAGGTCGTCGTGAAGTGGTACCCGTCGCGGGCCAAGGACGTGTCGCAGAAGGGGTACACCGGCAACACCTACCTCGACGCCTACGAGCTGGACGGCACCCAGCTGTGGCGCATCGACCTGGGCGTCAACGTCCGCTCCGGCGCGCACTACACGCAGTTCCCGGTCTACGACTTCGACGGCGACGGCCGCGCGGAGGTCATGGTCAAGACGGCGCCGGGGACCAGGGCGACGACGTACCGGGACGGCCGCCCGGCGAGCAGCCGCTTCGTGCAGATCCCGCAGGACGACCGGCGGGCCGGCGTCACGCACGACGACGACTACCGCTGGAGCGCCGCCGACTACGCCGAGCACCTGGTCGAGGTCTTCCAGGAGTGGACCACCTACCCCGAGGTGCGCAGCGGCCAGTGGCCCGCGACCCTCGAGGAGGCGTTCGGCATCGAGCCGCGGTACGACTACCCGCTGGCCGAGGACGACGCCCGCGAGCTCGTGGACTTCTTCGTCGACGAGTACGCCCCGGGCCGCTCCGACCGCAACGACCTGCGCACCTTCGACGGCTTCGTGCTGTCCGGCCCGGAGTACCTGTCGGTGTTCGACGGGCGCACCGGGCGGCCGCTGGACACGGTGGACTACGAGCCGGGCCGCACCGACGACGGCCTGCGCTGGGGCGACTACGAGTGGACCCGCATCGAGCCGGGCAACCGCGTCGACCGGTTCCTCTCCGGCGTCGCGTACCTGGACGGGGAGCGCCCGTCGGCGATCTTCGCCCGCGGGTACTACACCCGGGCCGCGGTCGTGGCCTACGACTGGGACGGGCGGCGCCTCTCGACCCGGTGGACCGCGGACTCCGGCTTCAAGCCCATGGGCAACCCGTTCGACGACCGCGTGCCGGACCCGGCGCCCGACCGCTCGAACCCGCTGACCGCGCTGTGGGGGCAGGGGTTCCACTCGCTCGCGGCGGCCGACGTCGACGGCGACGGCCGGCACGAGATCGTCTACGGGGCCGCGACGCTCGACGACGACGGGTCGCTGCTGTACTCGTCGTCAGACACCCTGCCCGAGGGCTCGGCGGACCCAGGCGCGACGGCGAACCTGGGGCACGGCGACGCCCTGCACGTCACCGACGTCGACCCCGCGCGCCCCGGCCTGGAGATCTGGAGCTGCCACGAGGGCGGGGCCGGCGTGCCCTACGGCTCGGCGCTGCGCGACGCCGCCACCGGCGAGGTGCTGTTCGGCGCCTTCTCCGGCCGCGACACCGGCCGCTGCATGGTCGGCGACGTGCGCACGGACGTGCCGGGCCTCGAGGTGTGGGCGTCGATGCCGGGCGGGACGGACGCCTCCGGCACCCTGAGCGCCACGGGCGAGCGGCTGTCGGACGCCGTCCCGGGCACCAACCAGTCGGTGCGCTGGGCCGCGGACGGGTCCACGCAGCTCGTCACCGGCGCGCGGGAGGAGACCCCTGCGATCGTCGACGGCGACGGCACCGTGCGCCTGACCCTGACGGGCACGCGCACGAACAACGACACCAAGGGCAACCCGTCGCTCGTGGCCGACGTGCTCGGCGACTGGCGCGAGGAGGTGCTGGTGCGCACGGCGGACTCGTCGGCCCTGCGGCTGTACCTGTCCACCGAGGTCACCGACCGCAAGATGTACACGCTGATGCACGACCCGCAGTACCGGGCCGACGTCGCGCGCCAGCAGACCGCCTACAACCAGCCGGCGTACCCGGGCTTCTACCTGGCCGCGGACACCGACTTCGCGCACGTGCCGGTGCCCCGCCTGCGGCACTGAGCCCGACGGTGCCGGCGGGACCAGATGCCGACCACCTGTTAGGTTGGGCGCGCGCTCGGGGCAGAGCGCACGGGGGGCGACGCTGCCACCAGCCGATTCACGACGAAGTGAGGACGGATGCGAACGATCACCAGACGGGAGCTCCTGGGGCTCGGGCTCGGGGCCGGCGCGGCGGCGGTGCTCGCCGGGTGCGCCACGCCGGGCACGACGTCGGTCAACGCCCAGCCGGTCGTGCCGGCCGCCGCGGGCGAGAAGGTCACGCTGACCTACTGGGCGTGGCTCAAGGACCTGCAGAAGGTCGCCGACGTGTGGAACGCCCAGCACCCGGACGTCCAGGTCGAGGTGGCCTGGATCCCGGGCGGCAACTCCGGCGGGTACCAGAAGCTGTACTCGGCGCTCGCGGCCGGCGGCGGCCCGGACCTGGCGCAGGTGGAGATGCGCACGGTCCCGGAGTTCATGCTCGTCAACGGGCTCGTGGACCTGACCCGGTACGGCGTCGAGGAGCACGCCGAGAAGTTCGACCCGACCCTGTGGTCCCAGGTGAGCTTCGCCGGCGGCGTCTACGGCATCCCGCAGGACTCCGGCCCCACCGGCACGTACTACCGGCCCGACCTCTTCGAGCAGGTCGGGGCCGAGGTGCCGACCACGTGGAGCGAGTGGGCCGAGGTGGCGCCCGCCTTCCGCGACGCCGGGATGTTCATCGACGCGTTCCCACTCTCCGACACCTCCGTCTTCACGGCCCACGCGATGCAGGCCGGCGCCACGTGGCTGCGCACCGCGGAGGACGGCTGGGAGATCGACATGGCGAGCGAGGTGACCCTCGACGTCGCGCGGTTCTTCGACAAGGCGATCGACGACGGCGTCGTCTCCACCTCGCTCAACCCCTACAGCCCCGGCTGGTTCGCCGCCGCGGCCGACGACAAGATCGCCTCCCTGGTGAGCGCGAGCTGGGGCGACGCGCTGCTGGCGGGCGTCAGCGGCGCCGAGGGGAAGTGGCGCGTGGCGCCGGCCCCGCGCTGGGACCACGGGTACGGCTCGTCCTTCATCGGCGGCTCGACGTCGGCGGTGATGGCGAACAGCAAGCACCCGAAGGAGGCGATGGAGTTCGCCGTCTGGCTCAACACCGACCCCGCGGGCATCGACGCCATGATCGAGCACTCGGGCATCGGCTGGTCGCCGGCGCGCGACTACATCGGCCAGGCGCGGCAGCAGCCCAGCGACTTCTTCGGCGGCCAGCGCTACAACACCGAGGTCTTCCAGCCCGCCACCCAGGAGCAGAACCCCGACTGGCAGTGGTGGCCCATCACGCAGCAGACGTTCAACATCCTCGCCGACGGCTTCCGGTCCAAGGCGACGGGCGGCACGCTCGTCGACGCCGTGGTCGCCGCCGAGCAGCGGACCATCGAGGTCTTCCGCAACAAGGGCCTCACGATCCGGAAGGCGGAGGGCTGACATGGCGACCGCGACCACCACCCGTCCCGCCGCCGCGGCGGGGACCACCGACCGGCGCCCGCGCCGGCGCTCCACGGCCGTCACCCGGGCGCCCTGGATCCTCGTGGCGCCGTTCCTCGCGCTGTTCGTGCTGACGTTCGTGCTGCCGATCCTCGTGGCGATCGGCCAGAGCTTCACCACCGTCACCCGCGAGGGCCTGTTCGGCGAGGCCGGCGTGACCAGCAGCTTCGCCTGGTTCGAGAACTACCGGCTGGCGCTCGAGGACGGCAACTTCATCGCCTCGATCGGGCGCATGCTGCTGTTCGGCGTCGTGCAGGTGCCGATCATGATCGTCGCGGCCACGCTGCTCGCGCTGCTGCTCGAGTCGGCGTCCGCGCGCTGGCCGGGGCTCTTCCGCGCGGCGTACTTCCTGCCCTACGGCATCCCGGGCGTGCTGGCCACGATCCTGTGGTCGTTCCTCTACGTGCCCGGCCTCAGCCCGATCATCGACGTCACCAGCATGCTGTTCGGCTTCGAGCCCGACTTCCTCGGGGCCGGGACCGTGCTGTGGTCCATCGCGAACATCGTGACCTGGACCTACGCCGGCTACAACATGCTCATCATCGTGGCCCAGCTCAAGGCGATCCCGCCGGAGCTGTACGAGTCGGCCCGCGTGGACGGCGCCGGCCCGTGGCGCACCGCCTGGAGCATCCAGCTGCCGCTGATCCGCCCGGCCCTGGTGCTCACCACGGTGTTCTCGATCATCGGCACGCTGCAGCTCTTCGCCGAGCCGCAGCTGCTGCAGACCGTCTCGCCGGCGATCGACTCGCAGTACACCCCGAACCTCTCCGCCTACACGACGGCGTTCGCCTACAACGACTACAACGTGGCGGCGGCCCAGTCGGTGCTCATCGCGCTGGTCGCCTTCGCCCTGTCGTTCCTCTTCCTGCGGCTGACGAACAGGAGCTCGCGATGACGACCGCCACCGTCCCGACCCGCCCCCTCGGTCCCGCGGACCGCGCCGAGGCGGCCGACCCCGCGGGGCGCGCCGGCCGCGGCCCCGGCCGCCGGCCCGCCACGACGATCCTCGTCACCGGCATCCTCGTCGTCGTCGCCGTCTACTTCCTCGTGCCCGTCTACTGGGTGGTGGTCGCGGCGACCAAGACCACCGACGACCTGTTCGGCACGAACGGGTTCCTGCTCGGCGAGCAGTTCGCGCTGTTCGAGAACCTCCGCGCCGTCCTGGGCTACGACGACGGCATCTTCGTGCGGTGGTTCCTCAACTCGGTGGTCTACGCGGGGGTGGGCGCGCTCGTGGCGACGTACCTCGCCGCGGCGGCCGGCTACGCCCTCGCCAAGTACCGGTTCCGCGGCAGCAACCTCGTCTTCGGCCTGGTGCTCGGCGGCGTCCTCGTGCCCGGCACCGCCACGGCGCTGCCGCTGTTCCTGCTGTTCAGCCAGCTCGGCCTGGCCAACACGTACTGGAGCGTGCTCATCCCGTCGCTGGTGTCGCCGTTCGGCCTGTTCCTGTGCCGGATCTACGCCGACGCCACGGTGGACGGCTCGCTCGTGGAGGCCGCCCGCATCGACGGCGCCGGCGAGCTGCGCATCTTCCACACCATCGGCCTGCGGATCATGACGCCCGCTCTGGTGACCGTGTTCCTGTTCCAGCTCATCGGCATCTGGAACAACTACTTCCTGCCGCTCGTCATGCTCAGCGACCAGGAGCTGTACCCGATCACGCTCGGCCTGAACAACTGGCGCAGCCAGACCGACCGGCTGCCGGAGTTCTACGAGCTGACCACCGGGGGCGTGCTGCTCTCGGTCATCCCGCTCGCCGTCGCCATGATCGTGCTCCAGCGGTTCTGGCGCGGCGGCCTCACGGAAGGCGCTGTGAAGGCATGACCCTGCTGTCCCACGAGTCCACGGTCCCGGCCGCCGGGCGCGTCGAGCCGCCGCGGGCGGCGCTCGACAGCGACGCGCCCCGGCTGTCCCTCGACGGGACCTGGCGGTTCCGGCTGCTGCCCGGCGTGCCGGGCACGCCGGGCGGCCACGGGGTGTTGCCCGACGGCGAGGCGCCCGACGACTTCGCCCGACCCGACTACGCGCCCGGCGCCGGCTGGGACGACGTCCCGGTGCCGGCCCACTGGGTGCTGGTCGGCGACGGCCGCTACGGGCGCCCGATCTACACCAACGTGCAGTTCCCGTTCCCCGTGGACCCGCCGCACGTGCCGGACGAGAACCCGACCGGCGACTACCGGCGCGACGTCGAGGTGCCGGAGGCCTGGACGCGCGAGGGCCGGGTGCTGCTGCGGTTCGACGGCGTCGAGTCGTTCTTCCGGGTGTGGGTCAACGGCGTCGAGGTGGGCGCCGCCTCGGGCAGCCGGCTCGCGCACGAGCTCGACGTCACCGAGGTGGTGCGCCCCGGCGCCAACACCGTCGCGGTGCGGGTGGTGCAGTGGTCGGCCGCCAGCTACCTCGAGGACCAGGACCAGTGGTGGCTGCCGGGCATCTTCCGCGACGTCACGCTGCTGCACCGGCCGGCCGGCGCGCTCGACGACGTGTGGCTCGACGCCGACGTCGACCCTTCGACGCTCGAGGGGACCGTGGTGCCCGAGCTGCGCGCCGGCGCAGCGGCCTTCCCCGTGCGGCTGCGGGTCGACGAGCTCGGCGTCGACGTGACGTGGCAGACGCCCGACGACGTCGCGCCCGTGGCGGTCGGCGTGGTCGAGCCGTGGTCGCCCGAGACGCCGCGGCGCTACACCGCGACCGTGGCCGCGACGGGGGAGACCGTCACGCTGCGGCTCGGGTTCCGCCGGGTCGAGATCGTGGGCGACCGGCTGCTGGTCACCGGCCGGCCGGTGACGTTCTCCGGCATGAACCGGCACGAGACGCACCCGGACCGCGGCCGCGTCTTCGACGAGGCGCACGCCCGGGCGGACCTGGCGCAGATGAAGCGCCACAACGTCAACGCGATCCGCACCAGCCACTACCCGCCGCACCCGCGGCTGCTGGACCTCGCCGACGAGCTCGGCCTGTGGGTGATCCTCGAGTGCGACCTCGAGACCCACGGCTTCGAGGCCGGCGGCTGGGTGGACAACCCCAGCGACGACCCGCGCTGGCGCGAGGCCTACCTCGACCGTGTCCGCCGCACCGTGGAGCGGGACAAGAACCACCCGAGCGTGGTGCTGTGGTCGCTGGGCAACGAGTCGGGCACGGGCCGCAACCTCGCCGCGATGGCCGAGTGGGTGCACGGCCGCGACCGCACGCGCCCGGTGCACTACGAGGGCGACTACGCCGGCGAGTACACCGACGTCTACTCGCGGATGTACGCCACGGTGCCCGAGGTGGAGTCGATCGGGGCTGCCGACGGCAGCGCCGGCCGGTCGTTCACGCCGCTGCTCGGCTGCAGCACCGCCGACGCCGCGCGGCAGCGGTCCAAGCCCTTCCTGCTGTGCGAGTACGCGCACGCCATGGGCAACGGCCCCGGCGCGCTGGACCAGTACCGCGAGCTCGTCGACCGCTTCGACCGGCTGCACGGCGGGTTCGTCTGGGAGTGGCGCGACCACGGCATCCGCACCACGACGCCCGACGGCGTCGAGTACTTCGCCTACGGCGGCGACTTCGGCGAGGTGGTGCACGACGGCAACTTCGTCATGGACGGCATGGTGCTGTCCGACGGCACCCCGAGCCCCGGCCTGGCGGAGTTCGCCCACGTCGAGCGGCCGGTCGTCGTGCGGCCCGCCGCGGCCGGATCAGCCGGTGCGACCGGCGGCGCCGTCGAGGTCCGGAGCCGCCGGTTCGCCGCGGACACCGCCGACCTCGAGCTGCGCTGGCGCGTCGAGCACGACGGCGCGGTGGTGGCGCAGGGCACGGCGCCGGCCGCGGACGCCGACGGCCGGCCGGTGGCCGCCGGCCGGCGCGCCGTCGTCGAGCTGTTCGACGCCGCCGCGCTCCCGCAGCCGGCGCCGGGCACCGAGGCGTTCGCCACGGTCGAGGTGGCCCTGCGCGAGGCGACCGCCTGGGCGGAGGCCGGCCACGTGGTCGGGCGCGACCAGTGGGCGCTGCCCGTCCCCGCCCCGGTCCGCGCGCCGCGCCGGGCGGGCGTGCCGCTCGCGGACGCGCCCGTCGTCTTCCGCGGGGCGGAGCTCGTGGAGCTCGCCGGCGCCGCCGTCTCGGCGCCGCGCGTCGAGCTGTGGCGCGCACCCACCGACAACGACCGCGGCGCCGCGATGGGCAGCTACGACGTCGACGACCCGACCGCGCTGCCCTGGCGCGGCGAGCCCGCCCTGCCGGCCGCGGTGCGCTGGCGGGCCCAGGGCCTCGACCGGCTGGTGCACCGCACGGTCGACGTCGAGGAGTCGCCGCAGCGGCTGCGCGTGCTGCGGCGGGTCTCGGCCGCCCAGAGCCGGGCGTCGCTCGACGTCGAGGAGACGTGGACCGCCGAGCGCGCCGCCGACGGCGCGGTCGAGGCCGTGCTGCGCGTCGTCGTCGCGCCGGACGACGGCTGGCCGGACGTGTGGCCCCGCGTGGGCGTGCACCTCGGGCTGCCCACCGACGTCGACGGCGCCGGCTGGCTCGGCCTGGGCCCGCACGACTCCTACCCCGACGTGCGCGGGTCCGTCGTCGTCGGCCGGTACCACGCCGGGATCGGCGACCTCACCGTGCCGTACGCGCGGCCGCAGGAGTCCGGGCACCGCTCCGAGGTCCGCGAGCTGGACCTCGAGCGGTCGGGGCGACCGTGGCTGCGGATGGTCGCGCGCCGCGACGCACAGGGCCGCCTGCCCGGGTTCACCCTCGCGCGGCACTCGGCGCACGAGCTGGCCGCGGCCGGGCACCCGCACGAGCTGCCCACCCCGCGGCGGCACCACCTGTACGTCGACGCCGCCCAGCACGGCCTCGGCTCGCGGGCGTGCGGCCCGGACGTGTGGCCGACGGCGATGCTGCGGCCCTCGGCGCGCACGCTCGAGCTGCGCTGGCGGGCGCTGGGCTGACCGGCCCCGGCACGGACGGACGGCGGCGCCCCGCGGAGGGGCGCCGCCGTCCGTCCGTGCGCGGGGCACCGGTCCGGGACGCCGGCCCGGTACCCGCGCGGGCGTCAGCCCTCGCGGACCACGCGCACGGCGCCGCCGGGCACCACGAGCGTGCCGTCGACCTCGTCGCCGGTGACGAGCTCGCTGCCCGTCGCCTTGACCGCCGCCTCCGCCGGGCCGTGGTTGATCGCGAACAGCCAGGACCGGCCGTCGTCGGCGTGCCGGCGCACCAGCTCCAGGCCGACGGCCGGCTCGTCCTCGGGCAGCACGCCGGCCTCGGTCGCGACGGCGCGGGCCAGCGCCGTCGTCGCGGCCTCGTCGAGCCGGGCGCCGGTGTACCAGGCCGCCCCGCCGCCGGGCGTGGCGCGGCGGGTCACCGCCGGCCAGCCGGACAGCACGCCGTCGTCGTACACCGCGACCACGTCGGTGCCCTCGGCGACGTGCGTGCGCTCCGTCCACAGGTCCGCCACGGCGCCCTCGGGCAGCGGGCCGCCCACGACGCGCACCGTCTCGCCCTCCTGCAGGGTGGCGAACTCCTCGGTGCGCACGCCGAGCAGGTCGCGGAACGCGCCGGGGTAGCCGCCGAGGCGCACGTGGTCGTGCTCGTCGACGATCCCGGAGAAGTACGTGACCAGCACCGTCGCGCCGCGGTCGGCCGCCGCCGCGAGGTTCGCGGCGTCGGCGTCGGTGACGAGGTACAGGGTGGGCACGACGACGAGGTCGTAGCCGGCGAGGTCGCCGCCGGGGTGCACGACGTCGACCGTGACGCCCAGCCGCCACAGGGCGGCGTACCAGGCGCGCACCTGGTCGGTGTAGCGGAACGCCTGCGTGGGGTGCGAGTCGAGCTCGGACGCCCACCACGCTTCGTAGTCGAAGACGAGCGCGGCGCGCGAGCGCACGCGCGAGCCGCGGACCTCGCCCAGCGCGCGCAGCGCGCGCCCGAGAGTGACGACGTCGCGCCACACGTCGGTGCCGGTGCCGCCGTGCGGCACCATCGCCGAGTGGAACTTCTCCGCCCCGGCGGCGGACTGGCGCCACTGGAAGAACATCACCGAGTCGGCGCCGCGGGCCACGTGCGACAGCGAGTTGCGCAGCATCTCGCCCGGCGCCTTCGGGCGGTTGCGCGGCTGCCAGTTGACCGCCGAGGTGGAGTGCTCCATGAGGATCCACGGGTCGCCGCCGGCGATGCCGCGGGTGAGGTCGGCGGAGAACGCCAGCTCGACGTGCCGCTCGTCGTCGGCCGCGATCGTGTAGTGGTCGTTGGCGACCACGTCGAGGTCGGCGGCCCAGGAGAAGTAGTCCATGCCCTTGGTGCCGGTGGACGCCATGAGGTTCGTGGTCGTCGGCACGTCGGGCGTGAGCTCGCGCAGCGTGTCGCGCAGGTCGCGGTAGTAGTCGCGCAGCGCGTCGGAGCTGAACCGGTCGAAGTCGAGCTGCTGCGTGGGGTTGGCGTAGGTCGGCGCCGCCAGCGGCGGCAGCACGTCGTCGAACGAGCCGTAGCGCTGCGACCAGAACGCCGTGCCCCAGGCCGCGTTGAGCGCCTCGAGGGTGCCGTAGCGCGCCCGCAGCCACTCGCGGAACGCCTCGGCGGCCGCGTCGGAGTAGTCGCGCGGCACGTGGCATCCGATCTCGTTGTCGACGTGCCACAGCGCCAGCGCCGGGTGGTCGCCGTAGCGCTCGGCCATGCGGGCGGCCATCTTCAGCGCGTAGTCCCGGTAGACGGGGTGGGTGGGGGCGTAGGCCTGGCGGCCGCCCTGGTGCAGCACGGTGCCGTCGGCCAGGCGGGGCAGGATCTCGGGGTGGCGGCGGGTGAGCCACGGCGGGGGCGAGGCGGTGGCGGTGGCCAGCGCGACGCGCACGCCGCCGTCGTGCAGCCGGTCCATGGTGCGGTCGAGCCAGGCCCAGTCGAGCTCGCCCTCGACCGGCTCGATGGTCGCCCAGGAGAAGATCGCGACGCTGACGAGGTTGACCCCCGCCTCGCGCATGAGGCGCACGTCCTCGACCTGCACCTCGTCCGGCCACTGCTCGGGGTTGTAGTCGCCCCCGTAGCCGAGCCCGTCGATCCGGGCGTTCCAGGGCCGCACGGCGGCCGGGTCGAAGCCCTCGGGGGCGCTGCGTCGTCGCATGGCGGCGAGTATGGCACGGGGGCCGTCCCGGCGGCAGGGGATGTGGTGAAACGGTTCAGGGCGGCGACGCGGGCCGGGCCCCCGCGGCGCGGTCAGCGGCTGCGGCCGCCGCTCGACTCGCGCACCACGAGCTCGGGCTGGAACAGCACCTGCTCGGCGCGCCCGTCGTCGCCGCGCAGCAGCAGGTCGGCCGCCCGCTCGCCGAGGCGGTGGCGCGGCTGGCGCACGGAGGTCAGCGGCGTCGCGAGCTCGGCAGCGAACGTCACGTCGTCGTAGCCGACCAGCGCCATGTCCGTGGGCACGGCGATCCCCAGCTCGCGCAGGGTGCGCAGGGCGCCGAGCGCCGTGAGGTCGTTGACGCAGAAGACCGCCGTCGCGCTGTCCCCGGAGGCCGCCAGGCGCCGGGTCGCGGCCTCGCCGCCCTCGGCGTCCAGCGACGGCACGGTGAGCTCCACGACGGCCTCGGCCGGGTCGAGGCCGGCCTCGGCGACCGCCTGCAGCACGCCGGCGTGCCGGTCGGCGCACTGGCGGATGGTGTGCGGCCCGTTGAGGAACGCGATCCGCGCGTGCCCCTGCGCCAGCAGGTGGGCCGCGGCGAGCGCGCCGCCGGTGACGTCGTCGACGGCCACGGAGGACACGTCGGGCAGCGGGGAGGGGCGGTCGAGCAGCACGACGCCGACGCCGCGCGAGCGCAGGGCGAGCAGGTGGTCGATCTGCTCGGTGGCAGGCACCACCATGACGCCGCGCACGCCGTGCCCCTCGAACAGGCGCAGGTAGCGCTGCTCGCGGTCGGGGTCGTCCTGGGAGCTGGCGACCATGAGCGTGCAGTCGGCCTGCGCCAGGCGGTCCTCGATGCCGCGCGCGACGTCGGTGAAGAACGGGTTGGCGATGTCGAGCACGATCGCCCCGACCGTGGTGATCGTGCCCGCCCGCAGCTGGCGCGCCGAGCCGTTCGGCACGAACGCGAGCCGCGCGATCGCCGCCTCCACCCGCTCACGCGTGGCCGGCGCGACGCGGTCGGGCCGGTTGAGCACGTTGGACACCGTGCCGACGGAGACCTCCGCCAGGCGCGCGACGTCGCTGATCGACGGGCGGCGGCGTGCGCCCTGCCGCGGCCGGGGCTGGGCCGGCGTGGTCATGTGCTCCTCCTCGTCCCGGGCGCCGTCGCCCGGTCGTGACCCGTCTCCGCGCCACCTCGGTGTGGTGCTGCCGCGGCGAGCACGCTCCCGGCCATTATGAAGCGATTCACCAGCGCCGCGGCGGTGGACCGGCCGCGTGCCGCGACGGACGAGGAGGACCATGACCGGCAGCAGCGCCAACGCACCCCTCGACGAGCGCCTCACGGTGGTCCCCGCGGCGGGCGCCGGGGAAGGCGCCGCAGGAGGTGCTGCAGGAGGTGCCGGGCGCGGCGCGGGCGACGCCCGGCCCGCCGTCCTCGTGCTGCCCGGCGGCGGGTACGAGCGCCAGGCCGACCACGAGGCCGAGCCCGTCGCCGCCTGGCTCGCGGGCCTCGGGCTGCACGCCGTCGTCCTGCGCTACCGCGTCGCGCCGCACCGCCACCCGGCGCCGCTCGACGACGCCCGCGCCGCGCTGCGCCGGCTGCGCGCCGGCGACCTCGGCGTCGCGGCCGATCCGCGCGCCGTCGGGGTGCTCGGCTTCTCCGCCGGCGGGCACCTCGCCGCCACGCTCAGCACCCTCGGCGACGACGACCGCGCCGTCGGCGGCGACGGTGGCGACGGTGACGACGGTGACGACGACAACGGTGGCGGCGGCGTGAGCGCGCGCCCCGACTTCGCCGTCCTGTGCTACCCGGTGATCTCCCTCGAGGACGAGACCCACGAGGGCTCGGTGGCGGCGCTGCTGGGGCCGGACGCGACGCCGGAGGCGCGCCGGGCGCTCAGCGCGGACCGGCTCGTCACTGCCGCGACGGCGCCCACCTTCCTGTGGCACACGGCCGACGACGAGGCCGTGCCGGTGACCAACGCGCTGCGGTACGCCTCGGCGCTGCACCGCGCGGGCGTGCCGGCGTCGCTGCACGTCTACCCGCACGGGCGGCACGGGCTGGGGCTCGCCGCGGGCGAGCCGGGCGCGGGGCGGTGGACCGCGGAGTGCGCGGCGTGGCTGCGGGAGAGAGGCATCGCCCCGGCGCCCCCGGACCGCGGCTGAGCCTCCGGCGCGCCGGGACCGACCGGGGCAGGGCGGTGCGTCGGGCGGCCCTCAGGCCGCCCCTCAGGCGGCGCTGCCCGTGCTGCGGGTGGAGGGGTCCTCCCCGATGCGCAGCAGCGGAAAGCGCTCGACGCGGTGCGCCGCCGCGGTGAGCACCCGCGACGCCGCCCACAGCCGGTCGGCGACGTCGCCGGAGGACCGCCGGGCGACCGCCTCGGCGGCGTCGCGCAGCCGGTCGAGCACCGACAGCGGCAGGGCCGAGATCACGTTGCCCGGCGGCCGGCGTGCCACGACCGGGTGCGCTCGCGTGGGGGCGATGCGGCGGAGGACCTCCCAGTACACCCCGAGACGCCGCAGCTCGGCGGTGGTCGTCACGGCCTGCAGCCGCGGGAACAGCTCGTCCTCCTCGTCGCGCACGTCCTCGCGCAGCACCTCGACCAGCCGTTCGAGGACCGGGCCGCGCTCCGGGTCGTCGGGGTCGAGCCGCTCGAGCCGCGTGACGAGCTCGTTGACCTCCTGGTGCTCCTGCTCCACCTCGAGCGTCAGCGCGTGCCCGTCCGGCAGCGCCCGGCGCATCACCGGCCACAGCACCGACTCCTCGGCGAACGCGTGCGGGAAGACGAGGCGGTAGATCCGCAGCAGCACCCGTTCCTGCTCCTGGCCGTGCGTGCCCTCCAGCTGTTGCAGCAGCCGGTCGAGCTTCACGTGGTCGCGCTTCTGCCGCGCGAGGACGCTCACGCGCCCGCCCAGCTCCGCGTCGGTCTGCTCGGCGATCGAGGTCATGGGCGGGCACCTTCCGGGCGTCGGGCGGGGTGCGCGCACCGTATGCCCGCTCGACGGGGCCCGCACACGTTCGCGCGTCGGTCGACCGTCGGCCGGCCGGCGGCCGGTGCCAGGCGTGCCGCGGTAGACTCGGGGGCGAACGACAGGGGAGCGCCATCGGGGCGCTGAGAGTGCGGGCCACCGCAGACCCTCGAACCTGATCCGGTTAGCACCGGTGGAGGAAGTCGGGCTTCTCGATCCCTGCGCGTGCGTCGTCGGCGGCCGTGCGGCCGCGGGCGCGGCACGCGCGGGGCCCCCTTCTCGACGTCCGAGGAGGACCTTCGCATGACCACCACGCACGGCGGCACCGCCCGCCGCGCCCTCGTCCGCCGCGCCGCCACCCGCATCGGCGCCGTCGCCGCCGCCGTCGGCCTGCTGCCCGCCCTCGCCGCCTGCGGTGGCGGGGACGAGCCGGGCGCGAGCGCGTCGTCCGGCGCGGCGTCGGGCACCGTCACCCTCGTGACCCACGACTCCTGGGCGGTGAGCGAGGAGGTGCTCGCCGCGTTCGAGGAGGAGTCCGGGCTCGAGGTGAAGCAGGTGCCCGCCGGCGACGCCGGCACCCTGGCCAACCAGCTCGTGCTGACCAAGGACGCGCCGCTCGGCGACGTCGTCTTCGGCATCGACAACACCTTCGCCTCGCGCGTGGTCGACGCCGGCGTGCTCGACCCGTACACGCCGTCCGCGCTGCCGGAGTCCGCGCAGCAGTACGCCGTCGGCGACGGCGGCGAGCTCACGCCCGTGGACATGGGCGACGTGTGCATGAACCTCGACACCGGCTGGTTCGACGAGCAGGGCCTCGAGCGGCCGCAGACGCTCGAGGACCTCACGGAGCCGGAGTACCGCGACCTCACGGTGGTCACCAACCCGGCGACGTCGTCGCCCGGCCTGGCGTTCCTGCTCGGCACCGTCGGCGCGTTCGGCGAGGACGGCTGGCAGGGGTACTGGGAGCGCCTGCGCGACAACGGGCTCAAGGTCGACGACTCCTGGGAGGACGCGTACTACGCCGACTTCTCCGGCGCCGGCGAGGGCGGCCAGCGCCCGATCGTGCTGTCCTACGCCACCAGCCCGGCGTTCACCGTGACCGAGGACGGCTCGGCCTCGACCACCGCCGCGATGCTGGACACCTGCTTCCGCCAGGTGGAGTACGCCGGCGTGCTGGCCGGCGCCGCCAACCCCGAGGGCGCACGGCAGCTCGTCGACTTCCTGGTGTCGGAGGCGTTCCAGGCCGACGTGCCGGGTCAGATGTACATGTACCCGGTGGACGACGCGGTCGAGCTGCCCGCCGAGTGGCAGCAGTTCGCGCCGCTCGCCGAGAACCCCTTCACGGTGGAGCCGGCGGACGTCGCCGAGCACCGCGAGGAGTGGATCGAGCAGTGGACGCAGACGGTCGTCGGCTGACGACGGGCGCGCGCCGCGGCGGCGTCACCCCCGGCACCCTCGGCCGCGGCGCCGCCTGGGCGCTCGCGGCCGGGGTGCCGCTGCTGTTCCTCGGCGTGTTCTTCGCCTGGCCGGTGCTCGCGCTGGTCGGGCGCGGGTTCCTCGGCGAGTCCGGCGGCGTCGACCTGTCCGCCTTCCGCGACGTGCTGGCCGCGCCCCGGACCTGGCGGCTGGTCGGCCTGACGCTGGGGCAGGCCGCCGCCGGGACGGCAGGGTCGGTGCTGCTGGGGCTCCCGGCCGCCTACGTGCTGTACCGCTGCCGGTTCCCCGGCCGCACGCTCGTGCGCGGCCTCGTCACGGTGCCGTTCGTGCTGCCCTCGGTGGTGGTCGGCGTCGCCTTCTCGTCGCTGCTGCAGCCCGGCGGCCTGCTCGGGTGGGCGCACCTGGAGGAGACGTTCGCCGCCGTCGTGCTCGCGCTCGTGTTCTTCAACTACGCGGTGGTGGTCCGCACCGTCGGCGGCCTGTGGGAGCGGCTCGACCCGCGCGCCGAGCAGGCCGCGCGGGCGCTCGGCGCCTCCCCGTGGCGGGCCTTCCGCACGGTCACCCTGCCGGCGCTCGCCCCGGCGATCGCCTCGGCCGCCGCCGTCGTCTTCCTGTTCTGCGCGACGGCGTTCGGCGTCGTGCTGGTGCTCGGCGGCATCCGCTACGGCACCGTCGAGACGGAGATCTGGACGCGCACCACCCAGTTCCTCGACCTGCGCACCGCGTCGGTGCTGTCGATCCTGCAGCTCGTGGTCGTCGCCGCGGCGCTCGCCGTGTCGTCCCGCGCCCGCGCCCGGCGCGAGCACGCGCTCCAGCTCCTGCCGGAGCGCAGCACCGCCCGCGCGCTCGACCCGCGCCGCGGCCCCGACGCCGCCGCCGCGGCGGTGACGGCGCTGACCGTCGTCGGGCTCGTGCTGCTGCCGATCGCCGGCCTGGTGCTGCGCTCCTTCCGCGCGACCGACGGCACCTGGGGCCTGGACAACTACGTCGCGCTCGGGACCACGGGCGGGCGCAACGCCCTCGTGGTGACGGTGTGGGAGGCCCTGGGCACCTCGCTGCGCACCGCGCTGCTGGCCGCGGCGCTCGCCGTCGTCGTGGGCGGGCTCGTGGCCCTGGTGGTGTCCCGCCGGCCGCGCGCCCGCGCCGCCCGCCGCACGGTGGGCGTGCTCGACGCGGTGTTCATGCTGCCGCTCGGCGTCTCGGCCGTGACGGTGGGGTTCGGCTTCCTCGTGACGCTCGACCGGCCGCTCGGCCTCGACGTCGACCTGCGCACGTCCGGCCTGCTGGTGCCGGTGGCGCAGGCCGTGGTGGCCGTCCCGCTGGTGGTGCGCACCGTGCTGCCGGTGCTGCGGGCGATCGACCCGCGCCTGCGGGAGGCGGCGGCCGTGCTCGGCGCGGCGCCCGGCCGCGTGCTGCGCGACGTCGACCTGCCGGTGGCGCTGCGCTCGCTGGGCCTGGCGGTGGGCTTCGCCTTCGCCGTGTCGCTGGGCGAGTTCGGTGCGACGTCGTTCCTGGCGCGGCCGGACGCCGCGACGCTGCCGGTGGTGATCTTCCGGCTCATCGGCCGACCGGGCGCGGACAACTACGGCATGGCGCTGGCGGCGTCCGTGGTGCTGGCGGTGCTCACCGCCGCGGTGATGATGCTGGCCGAGCGGCTGCGCGGGGACCGCCTCGGCGCGGCCGGAGGGGAGTTCTGATGGGCCTGCACGTGCGGGACGCCGTGGTGCGGTACGACGGCACGACGGCGGTGGGCGGCGTCTCGCTCGACGTCGCCGACGGCGAGGTGCTGGCGCTGCTGGGCCCCAGCGGCTGCGGCAAGTCGTCGCTGCTGCGCGCGGTCGCCGGGCTGGAGCCGCTCGCGGCGGGCGGCGTCGCCTTCGACGGCCAGGACCTGGCCGGCGTGCCGGTGCACCGCCGCGGGTTCGGGCTGCTGTTCCAGGACGGCCAGCTCTTCGCGCACCGCGACGTGGCCCGCAACGTCGCCTACGGGCTGGAGACCGCGCGCGTGCCGCGGGCCGAGCGGGCCGCGCGGGTGCGCGAGCTGCTCGAGCTCGTGGGGCTGGCCGGGTACGAGCGCCGGGCCGTGGCCACGCTGTCGGGCGGGGAGCGGCAGCGCGTCGCCCTGGCCCGGGCGCTGGCGCCGCGCCCGCGGCTGCTGCTGCTCGACGAGCCCTTCTCCGCCCTGGACCGCGGGCTGCGCGAGCGGCTGGCCGTCGAGGTGCGGGCCATCCTCACGCGCACCGGCACCACCGCCGTCTTCGTCACCCACGACCACGACGAGGCGTTCACCGTGGCCGACCGGGTCGCCGTGATGGGCGCGCGAGAGGGCGGCGGCGCGCGGCTCCTCCCGGGCTCCGGCGCGCGAGCGTCCCGCGATGTCGCCGAAGCCGGCGCGGAGGACGACGAGGCGGGACGCTCGCCGGACGGGCGTGGCGCCGAGGGTGGCGTGCTGCTGCAGGTCGCGGCCCCCGAGGAGCTGTGGCGCGCGCCGGTGTCGCGACGGGTGGCCCGGTTCCTGGGCTACCAGGTGTTCGTGCCGCTCGCGGAGCTGCCCGGCGTCCCCGAGCACGACGGCTGGCTCGCCGTCGGACCCACCGGCCTGCGCGTCCTGCCCGTCGACGTGTCAGAACGGCGGTGGGGCATGGCGCACCCGGCGTCTGACACGTCCGGCGGTGCGGGGCGGGGCACGGTGGCGGGCACGGTGGCGGGCACGGTGGCGGGCACGGTGGCGAGCGTGGCGGCGGGCACCTGGACCGGCGAGGCGGTCGGGTCGGTGTTCCGGCGCGGGCGCACCGAGGTCACGGTCGACGTCGACCTCGGCGCCGGCACGCAGCGGCTCGCGGCGGTGCTCGACGGCGCGGTACCTGGCGGCGGGGCGCCCGCGCCCGGCGACAAGGTCGCGGTGGTGCTCGACCCCGCCGGCTGCGCCGTCGTCCGCCGCTGACGGCTGCGCCGTCGTCCGCCGCTGATCAGCGCAGCAGCCCGGGCGGCGCGGCGGGGCCGGACCCGCGCAGCCGGCGCGCCGCCTCCGCGCCGAGGAACGCCTGGCGCGCGGCGTACATCAGCGCCACCAGCGGCTGGCGGCGCATCTCGAACTCTGCCCGCTCGATGCCGCCGCGGTCGGCCCGCTGGTGCAGCAGCGCGAGCTCGACGGCGGCCTGCTGGTAGTCCGTCATGGCGCGGGCGGTGGCCGTGCCGCCCGCCCCGCGCGCCCAGACCCGGGCCGCGCGGCGCGCGGGCATGCTGGCGAGCATCCGCACGTCCTGCGCCGTGACGGCGCCGGTCGCCGCGTAGGGCGGCAGGTAGCGGCCCACCATCGCGACCGTCCGGGTGCGGTCCCGGCGCACCACCACCAGCAGCGCCACCAGGACGACGAAGCCGACCCCGTAGGCGAACACCACGCCGGCGAACCCGAACGCCGTCGACCCGTTCCACAGGGCGTGCAGCGCCATCGCGCCGGCCAGCCCGACGAAGGCGGGCACCAGCCGGCCCGGCCCGGGCCGCCGCGTCGCGGCCGCCGCGATCCCGACGCCGGTCAGCGACGTGCACAGCGGGTGCAGCAGCGGCGTGAGGATGCCGCGGGCCAGGAACGTCGCCTCGAGCTCGCCGAGCTGCGCCGTGGCCGTGTAGTAGCTGACGTTCTCCACGGTGGCGAAGCCGAGGCCCACCATCGAGCCGTAGATGATGCCGTCGGTAGGGCCGTTGAGCTCGTGCCGGCGCAGCCAGAGCATGCCGAACAGCACGGCGCCCTTGAGCGTCTCCTCCACCACCGGCGCGCCGAGCGTGGCGCTCAGGTACTGGCCGAGGTCGGGGCCGAAGAGCGGCTCGAGCAGCAGCGCGTAGCCGAGGGTGTTGACGAACATCGCCACGAGCACGGCCACGCCGGCGCCCCACAGGAACGCGAGCAGCAGGGCGTCGGGCGGTTCGGGCTCGAGGCGGTCGAGCGCCAGGATGCCGGACAGCAGCAGGGGCAGCGGCAGCAGCGCGAGCAGCAGCCCGACCGCGAAGGTGGGCCCCTCGAGCGCGATGACGAAGAGCGCGACCAGCAGGCAGACCGACGAGATCGCGATCAGCAGGATCGTGCCGACGGAGGGACGGGCGGTCGAGCGCCCCGCCAGGATCGCCCGGGGGTCGAGGGCGGACATGCCTCGGATGCTACGGGGCGGGTGGTCCGCCCGCCCTGCGGCGGGCGCGGGCGGCCCGACGACGGTGCGCCGGGCCGCCCGCGGGTACCGGGGTCAGCCCGCGGCGCTGAGCCGCTCGACCTCCTCGGGCGTGAGCTCGAGCTCGGCCGCCCGCGCCGAGTCCTGGATCGACTCCGGGCGCGAGGCGCCCGGGATCGGGACCACCACGGGCGCGAGCGCCAGCTCCCAGGCGAGCGCCACCTGGAACGGGCTGACGCCGTGGGCCTCTGCCACCTCGAGGAACGGGGCGAACTCCGGCCCGAGCTCGCCGGAGCGGGCGAGCGCGATGCCGCCGAGCGGGCTCCACGGCAGGAACGCGATGCCGAGCTCGGCGCACAGCTCGAGCTCGGGCAGCGACGAGCGGAAGCGCGGGGAGAACTGGTTCTGCACCGAGACCAGCCGGCCGCCGAGGATCTCCTGGGCCTCGCGGATCTGGTCGGGGTCGGCGTTCGAGATGCCGGCCCGCTCGATGACGCCCTCGTCGAGCAGCTCACGCAGCGCACCCACCGAGTCGGCGTACGGCACCTCCGGGTCGGGGCGGTGGAACTGGTAGAGGCCGATGGCGTCCACCCCGAGGCGCTCGGCCGAGGCCTTCGCGGCCTCCTTGAGGTGGTCCGGGTGGCCGTTCTTGGTCCAGGAGCCGTCGCCGGGCCGCAGGTGCCCGCCCTTCGTGGCGACCAGGACGTCGGACGTGTCGCCGCCGTACGAGCGCAGCGCACGGGCGATGAGCTCCTCGTTGTGACCGACCTCGTCGGCGTGCAGGTGGTAGGAGTCGGCGGTGTCGATGAACGTCACGCCGGCGTCGAGGGCGGCGTGGATCGTGGCCACCGACCGGGCCTCGTCGGGCCGGCCCTCGATCGACATCGGCATGCCGCCGAGGCCGACGGCGCTCACCTGACGGTCACCGAGGGTGCGGGTCTGCATGGTTCGTCCTCCCGTCGGGCCCGCGGGTGTCTGCCCTCGGGATCGAGGAGCCGCGGGCCGTCCGCCACGCTACGCACCGGCGATGAGTCCCGCGCGGCGGCGCCGTCTACCCGGCTGCACGCACCCGCCCACCGCACGCTCGCGCACCGCAGGAGGACACCCACCATGGCGACCGTCGTCTCCACCTTGTTCATCTCCCTCGACGGCGTCGTCGAGATCGACCCGGCGTGGCACTTCCCGTACTACGACGACCACATGGGCGCCGGGGTCGACGAGGACTACGCCGGCACCGACGTCATCGTCATCGGGCGGGTCACGTACGACAGCTTCGCCGGGGCGTGGCCGGAGCGGGAGGCGGCCGGCGAGGCCGACGCGGACTTCGCGCGGCAGCTCGGCGACACCCGCAAGGTCGTGGTCACCCGCGGCCGCGGGCGCGACCTGGGGTGGCGCAACGCGACCCCGCTCGACGGCGAGCTGGTCGACGTCGTCGGCCGGCTCCGCGCCGATGCGGCGCTGAGCAAGGTGCTCGTGCCCGGCTCGATCTCCGTGGTGCGCCAGCTGCTCGACGTCCGGCTGGTCGACGAGCTGCGCCTGTACGTGCACCCCGTCGCGGCGCGGGCGGGCGAGCGGCTCTTCGCCGAGGCGGGCTCGCCCTACCCGCTGCGCCTGCTGCGGTCCGAGGCGTTCCCCACCGGGGTGCTGCGGCTCGTCTACGCCCCGGGCGAGCTCGGCAGCGGCGGCTACGAGGAGGCCCGAGAGAACCTCGCGAGCGCCCGCGCCGCCGGCTGACGGCCGGGCGGCGCCGCGCCGGCGTCTCCGGGAAGCTCCCAGCCGAGACCCAGCCCCGTCGAGGGTTGCGGGAGTGGGCTGTCGTCCAGGAACCCCACCTGGAGGCAGAGATGAGCACCGGACCCACCCCCCACGTCCCCGCCGAGGACCGCGCCCCGGCCGGCGCGACCGCCGCGGGCGCCACCACGGCTGTCGCGCCCGCCGGCCACCGCCGCCGGCGGGTGGCCGGGGTCCTCGCCGGCGGACTCGCGCTCACGCTCGTGGCCGGCTCGACGGCCGCCGCGCTGCCGCGCGAGCCCCTGGTTGCCGCCGTGCACGCGGCGCCCGGCGCGGGCGGGGTGCCCGCGTGGCCCGACGCAAGCTCCGGGTCCGGGTCCGGGTCCGGCTCCGGGTTCGGCGCCGGCGGCGGCACCGGGACCGCGGCGACAACCCAGACCGACGCCACGCCGGCCACCGCCGACGAGGCCACGGGCGTCGTCGTCGTCGAGACCGTGCTGGGCTACCAGGACGCCGAGGCCGCGGGCACCGGCATCGTGCTCACCTCCGACGGGCTGGTGCTGACCAACAACCACGTGGTCGCCGGCGCCACGGAGATCCAGGTGGAGGTCCCGGGCACCGGCGCGACCTACCCGGCCACCGTCGTCGGCACCGACGCCTCCTCCGACGTCGCGGTGCTCGAGCTGGACGACGGAAGCGGGCTGGCCACCGCCACGCTGGACGACGACGGCGAGCCGGCCGTCGGTGACGCGGTGACCGCCGTCGGCAACGCGGGCGGCACGGGCGAGCTCGTGGCGGCGGACGGCACCGTGACTGCGCTCGAGCAGACGATCACCACCGCGGCCGAGGGGTCGGCCGCGGGCGAGACGCTCGACGGCCTCATCGAGGTGGACGCCGACATCGTCTCGGGCGACTCGGGCGGCCCGCTGCTCGACGCCGAGGGCGAGGTCGTGGGCGTCGACACGGCCGCCTCGTCGGGCACCGCCGACATCGTGGGCTACGCGATCGACATCGACGACGCGATGGCGATCGTCGAGCAGGTGCTCTCCGGCGAGGAGACCGCGACGGTCTCGCTCGGCTACCCGGCCTTCCTCGGGGTGGAGGTCGCGTCCGAGCAGACCGCGTCGGCCGCCTACCCGAGCCGCGCCGGGTACGGCTACGGCGCCGGCACGTGGTCGGGTGGCGACGCCGGGCTGGGCACGTCGTCGACGGCCGCGACGGCGACCGCGGGCGCGCTCGTGGCCGGGGTCGTCGCAGGGACGCCGGCCGCGACGGCGGGGCTCGCCGCGGGAGACACCATCACCGCCGTCGACGGCGCGGCCGTCGGCACGGCGGACGACCTCACCGCCGACCTCGCCGAGCACGACCCGGGCGACACGGTGACCGTCACCTGGACCGACGCCGCCGGCCAGGGCCACGAGGCAGACGTGACCCTCGCCCAGGGCCCGGTGGCCTGAGCCCGGGTCGAGGCCGCGGAAAGACGTCAGGGTCGGTTCCGGGATCCCCGTGATCCCGGAACCGACCCTGACGTCCCTTCGTGGAGCCTCAGCCGCGCAGCTCGCGGTACCTGCGCACCAGCGCCTGCGTCGAGGCGTCCTGCTGCGCCAGCGCGGCGTCGTCGCCGGCCACGGCCGGGGCGATCTCCAGCGCGAGCTTCTTGCCGAGCTCCACGCCCCACTGGTCGAACGAGTCGATGCCCCACACCACGCCCTGGACGAAGGTGATGTGCTCGTACAGCGCGATGAGCTGGCCCACCACCGACGGGGTCAGCGCGGGCGCGAGGATCGACGTCGTCGGCCGGTTGCCCGAGAACGTGCGGGCGCTGACCAGGTGCTCGGCCGTGCCCTCGGCGCGCACCTCGTCCGGCGTCTTGCCGAACGCCAGCGCCTTGGTCTGCGCGAAGAAGTTGGCCAGGAACAGCTCGTGCACGTCGGCGCCGGCCGGGACCTGCTTGCCGTCGCCCTCGGCGTCCACCAGAGGGTAGGCCGGGTTGGCGACGGCGATGAAGTCCGCCGGGATGAGCCGGGTGCCCTGGTGGATGAGCTGGTAGAAGGCATGCTGGCCGTTGGTGCCCGGCTCGCCCCAGAAGACCTCGCCGGTGTCGGTGGTGACGGGCGTGCCGTCCCAGCGCACCGACTTGCCGTTGGACTCCATCGTCAGCTGCTGCAGGTAGGCCGCGAAGCGGTGCAGCTGCTGGGCGTAGGGGAGCACGGCGTGCGACTGGGCGCCGAGGAAGTTGGTGTACCAGACGTTGAGCAGGCCCATGAGGGCGGGCACGTTGCGCTCGAACGGGGTGGTGCGGAAGTGCTCGTCCATGGCGCGGAAGCCGGCGAGCAGCTCGCGGAACCGGTTCGGGCCGAACGCGACCGCCAGCGAGGTGCCGATCGCCGAGTCGACCGAGTAGCGGCCGCCGACCCAGTCCCAGAACCCGAACGCGTTGGCCGGGTCGATGCCGAAGTCGGCGACCTTGTCCAGGGCGGTGGAGACGGCGACGAAGTGCTGGCCGACGGCGGCGGTGCGCGCGGCGTCGGTGTCCTCGATCGCGCCGGCGGCGGCCAGCCCCTCCCAGAGCCAGGCCCGCGCCAGGCGTGCGTTCGTCAGCGTCTCCAGCGTGCCGAACGTCTTGGACGCCACGATGAACAGCGTGGTCTCGGGGTCCAGGTCGGCCGTCTTCTGCGCGACGTCGGTGGGGTCGATGTTGGAGACGAACCGCGCCTCCAGGCCCTCCTGCAGGTACGGCCTGAGCGCCTCGTACACCATCACCGGGCCGAGGTCGGAGCCGCCGATGCCGATGTTGACGATCGTGCGCACCGGCTTGCCGGTGACGCCCGTCCACGCGCCGGAACGGACCTTGTCGGCGAACGCGGCGATCTTCTGCAGCTCGGCCTCGACGTCGGCGTCCACGTCCTGGCCGTCGACGACGAGGTGCTCCTCGCCCTCGGCCGGCAGGCGGCGCAGCGCGGTGTGCAGCACCGCGCGGTCCTCGGTGACGTTGATGTGCTCGCCGCGGAACATCGCCTCGATGCGCTCGGGCAGGCGCACCTCGTCGGCGAGCCGCACCAGCAGCGCGAGCGTCTCGTCGGTGGCGAGGTTCTTCGACAGGTCGACGTACAGGTCCGCCGCCTGGAAGGCGAGCCGCTCCGCGCGGGCCGGGTCCGCGGCGAACCAGCCGCGCAGGTCCGGCTCGAGAGCCTCGTGGTGGGTGGTGAGGTCGGCCCAGGCGCTGGTGGTGGTCGGGTCGACGGGGGAGGACGTCGTCATGGCTCCTACCGTAGTGACGTGACCGGGCCGGTGCGGCGGGTCCCGACGTGCGTGGCGTCACGCCCGGGCCCTCGGGTGCGACAGACTGCCGGGCAGGAACGACCGGGGCCGGGCCGCGCGACCCCGGCCGGAGAGGAGCCGCATGCAGCACCCTGACGCGAGCGCCGGGACGTCGACCGGGCCGAGCGAGTCAGGCCGCGTCGTCCTCGAGATCGCGGTGCAGGACGTCGCCGGCGCCCGCGCCGCGGTGTCCGCCGGCGCCGACCGGCTCGAGCTGTGCGCCGCGCTCGCCGCGACGGGCGGCCTCACGCCGTCGGCCGGGCTGGTGCGGCACGTCGCGGCCGCGGCGGGCGTGGGCGTGCACGTGCTGGTGCGGCCGCGGGCCGGCGGGTTCGTGTACACCGCCGAGGAGCTTGCCGTGCAGGTCGCGGACGTGCGCACGGTGCTCGACGCCGGTGCGGCCGGCGTCGTCGTCGGCGCGCTGACGCCGGCCGGTGCGGTGGACGCCGCGGCGCTCGCGGCGCTCGTCGAGGCCGCGGACGGCGCGGAGGTCACGTTCCACCGGGCGCTCGACGTCGTCGCCGACCGACCGGCCGCCCTCGAGGTGCTCGCCGCCCACGGCGTGCGGCGCGTGCTCACCTCGGGCGGCGCGCCCCGCGCCGGCGAGGGCGTCGCCGCGCTCGGCGCGCTGGCCGAGCGGGCGCGCGAGCTCGGCGTGGAGGTCATGGCGGGCGGGAGCGTGAGCGCGGACGACGTGGCGGCGCTGGTCGGCGCGGGCGTCCACGCGGTGCACCTGTCGGCGCGCCGGGCCGTGGCCGGCGACGGCGGCCCGGGCGGCGGGGGCGGCGGCGGGTACGACGCGACCGACGCCGGGCTGGTCGCGGCGGCGCGCGCGGCGCTCGACGCCGCCCTCCCGCCGAGATAGAGAGGGTTCCCGCCGAGATAGAGAGCGCCCGCGCCGAGATAGAGAGGGAGCTCTCTATCTCGGCGGGAACCCTCTCTATCTCGGCGTGGGAGCTCTCTACTTCGGCGGGAGGAGCTTCTGCACCGCCGCCGCGCCGCCCGCCGGCCGGAAGCCCAGCGCCACGTTGATGGCCAGCATGTGGCTGTTCTCCTCGGCGTTCCACGTGTGCACGCGCCGGGTGCCCGGCCGCAGCGCGGCGAGCTGCTGCAGGTTCACCGCCTTGACGAGCATCCCGAGCCGGTGGCCGCGGTGCGCCCGGAGCACGATCGTGTCCCACTGGAACGCGAACTCCCGCGGCTCGCGGTGCCAGGTGAGCATCGTCATCGCGGCGAGCTCGCCCGACGCCTCGTGCTCGGCCGCCGTGATGACGAAGTCGCGGCCCATCTCGGCGATCTGCTGCTCGTTGCGGCGCACCCGCCCGGCGTCCCACACGTCCTCGCGCCAGTCGAGGCCGCCCATCGGCGCGTCCGTGGACATGCGGGTCTCGAGCACGGCGAACGGCTCCACCCACTCCTCGGGCACGTGCCCGTGCCACACGTGCGTGCGGTAGCCGGCGGCCTTGCCGCGGGCCTCGGCGGCGAACGCCTCGAGCAGGTCCGGCGCGACCGGCACGTCGAGCTGCGAGCGTCGCTCCACCTGCTCGACGACGTAGCCGCGCCTCAGCGCGAAGCGCACGCCCGGCAGGTCGGCCGGGGCGGTGCCGGTGCCCGTCGTCGGCGCGACCTGCGGCCCCTCCGCGTGCTCGCCGAACCCGACCCAGCTCTGGACTGTGCCGCGCCCGGCGTCGCGGGCCACGCCCTCGGCCCAGGCGAGCAGCTCGGCGCCCGTCCCGCGCCCGCGGCCGTCGGGCCGCACCATGACGTCGACCTCGGCCAGGTGCTGGTTGGCCGACGTCGGCAGGAACACCAGCGCGACGCCGACCACGGCGTCCGGGTCGCCGTCGGCGCCCTCGACGGCCACGGCGAGGCGGACCAGCTGGTCCTCCTGGTGGCGCAGCTTGGTCTCGTACTCCGCGGCCTCGAACGCCTCGTCGGCGTGGCCGAAGGTCTCCTGCGCCACGGCGCGGCCCACCTGCTCCGCGCCCCGCAGGGCCCAGCCGTCGGGTCCGTCGAGCAGCCGCTCGAGCGGCCCCTCACCCGGCCCTCCGCCCACCCCGGCGGCGACGTCGATCAGGCGCCAGGTGCACTCCCCGGCGGCGGCGTGCGTGGTCTCCATGCCGCCCAGCATGCGCGCCGACGGCGCCCGGCGGCACGGTCATTTCCGGGTCGTCTCCGGGTCGTCTCCGGGCCGGCCGGATGAGAGCCCTCTCATCCGCGTCTCCTCGGCATCTCATCGAGGCCCCGCAGGCTGGAGGCCGGACGGCGGCCGACCCGCGGCCGTCGAGGAGGGAGCACCACCATGAAGCCGTCGATCACCAAGCGGTGGGTCGTCGTCGGGACGGCCGCCGCCCTCGGCGTCGGGGTCGCCGGGGCCGCCGCGGCCGCCACGCTCAACGACCGGCCCGCCGCCGAGCAGGCCGCCGCGGCCGTCACGCTCGCCGCGGCCGAGCCGTCGAGCCAGCCGTCGAGCCAGCCGACGGGCCAGGCCTCGGCCCAGCCGGCGACCGAGACCTCGGCCCGGCCCACGCCGGAGGGCGACGCCAGCCCGGAGTCCGCCGACTCGCCGGACGAGTCCGCCGTCGACTCGCCGGCGCCCGCCCCCGCCCGGGTGCAGGTCGTGGACACGGTGGACACCGCGGACACGCCCGCGGCCGACGACGCCGACGACCGCACGGCCGACACCCCCGACGACGCCGACGACACCCCCGACCGGACGGCGGACACCCCCGACGACGCGGACGACTGAGGTGCCGCTGCACCCCGAGCCGGCCGGGACCACCCTCGCGACCCCGGCCGGGACGCTGGCCGGGACCGCGGCACGGACCGTGCCGGGCGAGGTCGCCGAACTTCGCCCGGCACGATCGGCCGCCACTGACCAGGATGGGCACGTGGCCACCGACCTCGACGTGCTGACCGGGCCCGGCGCCGGTGCGCTGCTGACGGCCGCGGTCGCGACGGCCGGCGGCGAGGTCACGACGTGGTCCGTGCGGCAGGTCGACCACCGCCCCGGCCGCTCCACCACCGTCTCGTACCGCGCGAGCGTGCGCTGGCCGCACGGCGTGCGCGGCGAGACGCTCGGGGCGAGCCTCGGCCGCCCGGACGACGCGCAGCGGCCGGGCGTCGTCGCGCTCGCGGACGGCGACCGCACCGCGGCGGTGTGGATGTTCCAGGACGACCCCGGGCTGCCCGCGCTGCGGCCGCTGCACGAGCCGCGCGCCCTCGCCCGGCTCCTGCGCGACCTGTGCGTGCCCGACGCGGGCGGCCCCGCGCGGCTGCAGGTGCTCGCCTACCGGCCCACCCGGCGCGCCGTCGTCGAGGCGAGCACGCCCCGGGGCCGGGTGTTCCTCAAGGTGGTGCGGCCCGACCGGGTCGAGGCGCTGCACGCCCGCCACGCGCTGCTGGCCGACGCCGGCCTGCCCGTGCCGCGGCCCCTCGGCTGGACCGACAGCGGGCTGGTCGCCCTGGCACCGCTGCACGGCACCCCGATGCGCGACGTCGTGCGCGACGGCGGCCGGGCGCCGTCGCCGGCGCAGGTGCTGGAGCTGCTGGACCGGCTGCCGCCCGCGGTGCGGGGGCTGCCGCGCCGCCGCTCGTGGAGCGAGGGCGCGGCGCACTACGCGGCCGTCATCGGCATCGCGCTGCCGCAGGAGGCCGAGCGGGCGGCACGGCTCGCCGCGGCGGTGACCGACGCCGTCGCCGGCGACCCCGGCGACGAGCCGACGCACGGCGACCTGTACGAGGCGCAGGTGCTGCTCACCGGCGGCCGCATCACGGGGCTGCTCGACGTGGACTCCGCGGGTCCCGGCCATCGCGCCGACGACCTGGGCTGCCTCGTCGCGCACCTGGAGACGCTGTCGCTGCTGCGCGGGTGGGACGCCGCGCGGCTGCGGGCGTACGCCCGCGAGCACGCCCGCGCGTACGCCGACGCCGTGGGCGCCGACGCGCTCGCGGTCCGCACGGCGGGGGTGCTGCTGTCGTTGGCCACGGGCCCGCACCGGGTGCAGGAGGCCGGCTGGCGGGAGGCGACGTCGCGCCGGCTCGACGCCGTGGAGCGCTGGCTCGACGGGACGGCGCTGCGGTGAGGCGACCGCTGACCGTCCGCGCCAAGGTCGTGGCCTCGGTGCTCGCGATGACGGCGCTCGGGCTGCTCGCCACGGGCCTGCTCACCGATGCCATCCAGACCCGCACCGTGGTGGACGGCGTCGACGAGGACCTGGGGCAGGAGGTGGAGGAGTTCCGCCGCCTCGCCGCCACCGGCGTCGACCCGGACACCGGCGAGCCGTTCACCAGCGTCGAGCAGCTGCTGCGCGTGGCGATCGAGCGCAACGTGCCCGGCGCGCACGAGGCCCTGGTGACGTTCCGCGACGGCGACCCCGAGCTCTACTCGCCGGCCTGGGCCGCGGCGCTCGCCGACGACGCCGCGCTGCGCGCCACGGTGGCCGGCGTGCCGCCGGACACCGCGCGGGTCGTCGAGCGGCACCTCGACACCGACGTCGGGCGGGTGCACTCCGTCGTCGTGCCCGTGCGCATCGACGGCGAGCCGCACTCCGGCGCCTACGTGGTGGCCGTGGCGCTGGACCGCGCCCTGGAGCCGCAGGCCGACCTGATGCGCACGTTCACCGTGGTCGGCGTGGTGGTGCTGGTGCTCGTCGGCATCGTGGCGTGGCTCGTGGCCGGGCGCCTGCTGCGCCCGCTGACGCTGCTGGGCGCCACGGCGCGGCAGGTGGGGGAGGACCGCCTGGACCTGCGCGCGCCGGTGCGCGGCGACGACGACGTCGCCGCGCTGGCCCGCACGTTCAACACGATGCTCGACCGGCTCGCCGCCTCCTTCGAGGGCCAGCGGCAGTTCCTCGACGACGCCGGGCACGAGCTGCGCACCCCGCTGACCGTGCTGCGCGGCAACCTCGAGGTGCTCGACCCCGACGACCCGGCCGACGTCGCCGAGACCCGCGCCCTGCTGCTCGACGAGATCGCCCGCATGAGCCGCATCGTCGAGGACCTGGTGCTGCTGGCCAAGGCCGAGCGGCCCGACTTCGTGCGCGCGGCGCCCGTGGACCTGGGCCGCCTCACCGACGACCTGCTCGACCGGGCGCGCGCCCTCGGCGACCGGCGGTGGGTCGTGGACGCCCGCGCGGACGCCGTCGTGCCCGGCGACGCTCAGCGGCTCACGCAGGCGGGGCTGCAGCTGGCGGAGAACGCCGTGAAGTTCACCGCGCCGGGTGCCACGGTGGCGGTCGGCTCGGGGGTGGTGGACGGGCGCGCCCGGCTGTGGGTCCGCGACACCGGGCCGGGCGTGCCCGCGGCCGACCGCGAGCGGATCTTCGAGCGGTTCGCCCGCGGCGACGCCGCGCGCGGCACCCGCGGCTCGGGCCTGGGGCTCGCCATCGTGCGCGCCATCGCGGCCGGGCACGGCGGGCACGCCCGCGCGGAGGCGGCCGCGCCCGACGGCGGCGGGCTGCTGGTCGAGCTCGCGTGGCCGGCGGCGGGCGCGCCGCCGGGGGACGACGGCGCCGCCCACGCCGGTGCGGCGATCGACGGTGCGGCGGTCGACGGTGCGGCGATCGACGGTGCGGCGATCGACGGTGCGGCGATCGCCGGTGCGGCGATCGACGGCGCGGCGGTCGACGGTGCGGCAGGCGGGGTGGACGACGACCCGCGGCAGGCGGCGGCCCGGGCCGGCGCGTCGGAGGGAGAGCGGTGAACCGGATCCTCGTGGTCGAGGACGAGCAGCGGATCGCGCAGTTCGTGCGCAAGGGGCTGCGCGCCCACGGCTTCCAGCCCACGGTGGTGGACGACGGCACCGCGGCGCTGCAGCACGCCCTGACCGGCGGCTACGAGCTCATGGTGCTCGACCTCGGGCTGCCCGGCATCGACGGGTTCGAGGTGCTCTCCCGGCTGCGCGACGCCGGCAGCGCGATGCCGGTGATCATCCTGTCCGCCAAGGACTCGATCACCGACCGGGTGGCCGGGCTGCAGGGCGGCGCCGACGACTACATGTCCAAGCCGTTCGGGTTCGAGGAGCTGCTCGCCCGCATCCGGCTGCGCCTGCGCGAGCCCGCCGCCCGCGCCGGGGGCGGCGCCGCGGATCCGGCCCTGGAGCGGCGGGGGCTGCGGCTCGACGCCACGGCCCGCCGCGTGACGGTGGACGGCCGCGAGGTGGAGCTGTCCGCCCGGGAGTTCGCGCTCGCCGAGGTGTTCCTGCGCCACCCGGGGCAGGTGCTCTCGCGCGAGCAGCTGCTGTCGATGGTGTGGGGCTACGACTTCGACCCCGGGTCCAACGTGGTCGAGGTGTACGTGCGCTACCTGCGGCGCAAGGTCGGTGCCGAGCGGGTCGAGACCGTCCGCGGCGCCGGGTACCGGCTCGTGTGAGCGCGGTCCGTCAGCGCGCGGGCGCCGGGCCCGAGCTGCGCCGCACCACCAGCCGCGCGGGCATGTGCACGTGCTGCTCGCGCTCCTTGCCGTCGAGCAGGTCGAGCAGCATCCGCACCGCGTCGGCGCCCATCTGCTGCAGCGGCTGAGCCACGGTCGTCAGCGGCGGCTCGCACGTGGACGCCTCGGGGATGTTGTCGAAGCCGACGACCGACAGGTCCTGCGGCACGCGCAGCCCCAGCTCGCGTGCCACCTCGACCGTCCGGATCGCCGAGAGGTCGTTGGCCGCGAAGATCGCCGTCGGCCGGTCGGGCAGCTCGAGCAGCTCGCGCGCGGCCTGCGTCGTCGTCGCCGCGCGGTAGCCGCCGTCGCGCACCAGGTCCGGGTCGAACGGGATGCCCGCCTCCGCCAGGGCCTCGCGGTAGCCGCGCTCGCGCCGGTGGGCGGACTCCAGGTCCGTGCGGCCGCGCACGTGGCCGATGCGGCGGTGTCCCAGCTCGAGCAGGTGCCGGGTGGCGGCGCGGGCGCCACCCACGTTGTCGGAGTCGATGGTGGTGGGGCCGGTGGGGCCGGTGTGCGGGTCGATGGCCACGACGGGGACGCTCGCCGTGGGGAACACGACGGTGGGCGTCACGATGACGGCGCCGTCGATGAGCGTGCCCGCCAGCCGCGACAGCGACCGGCGCTCCCAGCCCACCCGGTTGCCGCCGGAGACGCTGCCGGAGTACGCGAGCACGTCGTAGCCGGTGCCGGCCACCGCGGCCGAGACGCCCTTGAGCAGCTCGGTCGCGAACGGCTCGAACTCCGCCACGAGGATGCCGATGACGTCGGTGCGCCGGCGCCGCAGCGAGCTCGCGACCAGCGACGACTCGTAGCCGAGGCGCGTGACCACCTCCATGACCTTCTCGGAGGTCGAGGCGGCGACGCCGTAGCGCCCGTTGATCACCTTGGAGACCGTGGCCACGGACACACCGGCGGCACGCGCCACGTCGGTGATGGTCACGCGGCCCCCGGGCACCGGGAGGGCCGCCGCGTCGACGGGTCTCGCGGCGGTGCTCGGGTCGGCCTCGGTGCTCACCCCGGCACGCTAACCCGTCGGCGCCGTTTCGGACAGACCTGGGACGCGCGAGACGAAACCGTTATCGAAAACGATTGACAAGCCGTCGCCGCGTCGGCTTGTCTATGCGGTACCCCCGAGCGCTCCGTCGCGATCGGCGGGCACCCGTGTGCCGTTCGTGGTCTTCCGACGACGCGGCAGACATTCTCAACGAGGAGGATCACTCATGAAGATGAGCGCGCGCAGGTCGCTCGCGGTCACGGCCGCTCTGGTCATGGGGCTCGGTGGCCTCACCGCGTGTTCCAGCGGCGACAGCGGCTCCGCCGAGGCCGACGGTCCGGTGACGCTGACGGTCTGGCACAACTCGACCACCGGACCCGGCAAGGCGTTCTGGGAGGAGGCGGCGGCCGCCTACACGGAGGAGCACCCGGACGTCGAGTTCGACCTCCAGTCCATCCAGAACGAGGACATGGACGGCAAGCTGCAGACGGCCGTCAACTCCGGCGACCTGCCCGACATCTTCATGGCCCGTGGCGGCCAGAAGCTGGCGGACATCGTCGCGACCGGCAACGTGAAGGACCTCAGCAACCTGCTGAGCGACGAGACCAAGGGCACGATGGGCGCGGCGCTGTCGGCCTTCGAGGTCGACGGCAAGAACTACGCGGTGCCCACGGCCGTGCTGCCCGGCGGCATCTTCTACTCGAAGGACCTCTTCGCCGAGGCCGGCATCGAGGCGGAGCCGACGACGATGGCCGAGCTCGAGGACGCCGTCACCAAGCTCAAGGCGGCGGGCATCCAGCCGATCGCCCTGGGCGCGAAGGACGCCTGGCCGGCCGCGCACTGGTTCTACTTCTTCGCCCTGCGCGAGTGCTCCGAGGAGACGATCGCGGGCCTGGCCGGCTCGACGGACTTCTCGGACCCGTGCTGGGAGAAGGCCGGCAAGGACCTCGAGGAGTTCGCGGGCACGGAGCCGTTCAACACGGGCTACCTGACCACGCCGGCCCAGGAGGGTGCGGGCTCGTCCGCCGGTCTGATCGCGAACCACCAGGCCGCCATGGAGCTCATGGGTGGCTGGAACGTCGGCGTCATCGCGTCGCTGACGCCGGACCAGAAGCCGCTGCCCGACCTCGGGTGGTTCCCGTTCCCGGCCGTCGACGGCCAGAAGGGCGACCCGACCGCCATGATGGGTGGCGTCGACGGCTTCAGCTGCGCCAAGGACTCCCCGGCCGCGTGCGAGGACTTCCTGAACTTCATCGCGTCGAAGGAGCAGCAGGAGAAGTACGCCGAGGCGTACCAGACGATCCCGGCCAACCAGGAGGCGCAGAGCGTCGTCGCCGACCCGGCCCTCCAGCCGATCATGGCGGCGTACAACGAGGCCGCCTACGTCAGCACGTGGATGGACACCGTGCTCGGCCAGAGCGTCGGCAACGCGCTGAACACCGCCGTCGTGGACATGCTCGCCGGCAAGGGCGACGCGTCCACCATCGTCTCCACGATGGAATCCGCCGCGGCGCGAGGGTGATCTGACATGGCTGACTCCCAGGCTCTGCCCGTCCGGGCAGCAGCACCTGCGGGTCTCACGACCACCGGGGGCGGCGTCACGCCGCCCCCGGCGGGTCGGCCGGCGGGCCGCAAGACCCGCCAGGGGCCCGACTGGCGCAAGCGCGCAGAGATCGCGGTGCTCTCGGGCCCCGCCATCGTCGTCTTCCTGACCTTCGTCATCGTGCCCGTGCTGATGGCGGCCTACTACGGGTTCTACCGGTGGAAGGGCTTCGGCCCCCCGACCGAGTTCGCGGGTCTGCAGAACTACGTGACGATCCTGACCGACCCGACGTTCCACGCGGCGGTCGGCCACAACTTCGTCATCGTCATCCTGTCCCTCGTCCTGCAGGGACCCGTGGCGATCCTGTTCGCCCTGCTGATGAACCAGAAGATCCGCGGGCGCTCCGTCATCCGCATGCTCATCTTCGTGCCCTACGTGATCTCCGAGGTCATCGTCGGTACGGGGTGGGCGCTGATGATGTCCGACACCGGGGCCTTCAACACGCTCCTCGGCAAGATCGGCCTGGAGAACCTGCAGCAGAGCTGGCTCGCCGACCCGGGCATCGCCATGGGCACCCTGATGCTCATCCTCACGTGGAAGTACGTGGGCTTCGCGGTCATCCTCATGCTGGCCGGCCTGCAGTCCATCCCGGAGGAGCTCTACGAGGCCGCCGCGATCGACGGCGCGACCTTCTGGCAGCAGCAGTTCCGCATCACCCTGCCGCTGCTCGGCCCGACGATCCGCATCTGGGCGTTCCTGTCGATCATCGGCGCCCTGCAGCTGTTCGACCTGGTCAACATCATCTGGGGCCAGTACGTGGCCGCCACCGCCGGCACCTCGACCATGGCGACCTACATGTACCTCAACGGCCACATGGCCGGTAACTACGGCTACGGGAGCGCGGTCGCCGTGGTCCTGTTCCTGATCTCGCTGGTCGTGGCGCTGGTCTACCAGCGGCTGGTCCTGCGGCGCGACACCGAGGGCGCCCTGACCGGCGACTCCGGGCGGAAGGGGAAGAAGAAGTGAGTGCCTCCGCCACCCTCCCCACCGGGCTGCCGACGGCGACGCCCGACACCTACGAGGTGCGCAGCTCCAAGAAGTTCCAGTGGGGCAGCCCCGTCACCTACCTGATCGCGGTCGTGCTCATCGCGGCGTGCATCGGGCCGGTCCTGTACATCATCCTCGGCGGGTTCCGGACGAACTCCCAGATCACGGAGGACCCGTCGGGGCTGCCCGCGCCGTGGGTCTTCACCAACTACACCGAGGTCCTGGCCAGCGAGTCGTTCTGGATCGCGATGACCAACTCGACGATCTCGGCGCTGGGCACCACCCTCGGCGTGGTCGTGCTGGGCGTGATGGCCTCGTACGTCATCGCCCGGTACCAGTTCGCCGGCAAGGGGGTCATGTACTCCCTGTTCGCCGCCGGCCTGATGTTCCCGATGACGGTGGCCATCACGCCGCTGTACCTGATGGTGCGCACGCTGGGCCTGACGAACTCGCTGGCCGGCATCATCCTGCCGCAGATCGCGTTCGCGCTGCCCACGACGATCATCATCCTGGTGCCCTTCCTGCGGGCCATCCCCAAGGAGCTCGAGGAGGCGGCCAGCATCGACGGCGCCAGCCGTCTGGGCTTCTTCTGGCGGATGGTCATCCCGCTGTCGCTGCCCGGCGTGATCACCACGGGCATCCTCGCGTTCATCGCGGCCTGGAACGGCTACATGCTGCCGCTGTTCATCCTCAGCGACCCGAACACGTTCACCCTGCCGCTGGGGGTGGCCAACTTCGCCTCCCAGTACTCGGTGGACACCGCGAAGGTCCTCGCCTTCACGTCGCTGTCGATGATCCCGGCGCTGATCTTCTTCTCGCTGTTCGAGAAGCGGATCGTCGGCGGCCTGACGGGCGCGATCAAGGGCTGACGCCCCTGCCCGGTCCGCTCGGCCGGGAGCGCGGAGCGACGGGCCGGCGACGGTGGTGACCCACCGCCGCCGCCGGCCCGCCGCCGTCGGGCCCCCGCGCTGCCGCGCCCGACCGGCGACGTGCCCCCGGGCACGAGCGCCGACCCTGACTCGTGGAGGTGAACTGCGCATGGCCCTCGTCCGCAACCCGGTCCTTCCCGGGTGCTACCCCGACCCCAGCGTCTGTCGCGTGGGGGACTGGTACTACCTGGTCTGCTCGACCTTCGAGTACCTGCCCGGGCTGCCCGTGATGCGCTCCCGGGACCTGGCCTCCTGGGAGACGGTCGGCCACGTGATCGACCGCGAGGGCATGCTCGACCTCGGCGGCATCCGCTCCTCCGGCGGCCTCTACGCCCCCACGATCCGCCACGACGGCGAGCGGTTCTGGGTCGTGTGCACGCTCGTCGACCAGAACGACGACGAGCGCGGCGGCAACTTCCTCTGCTTCGCCGACGACCCCGCCGGCCCGTGGTCGGACCCGGTCTGGCTCGACGAGCGCGGCATCGACCCGTCCCTCTTCTTCGACGACGACGGACGCGTCTGGGCGCACGGCACCCGCCTGGTCGAGAAGGAGCGTGCCGGCTGGCACGACCAGACCGAGGTGTGGATCCGCGAGCTCGACCGCGCGTCGCTGAAGCTCACGGGCCCGGAGCACGTGGTCTGGAACGGCGCCGTGACGAACGCCGTCTGGGCCGAGGGCCCGCACCTCTACAAGGTGGACGGCACCTACCACCTGCTCGCGGCCGAGGCCGGCACGGAGTTCCATCACGCGATCTCGGTCGCCCGCGCCGACACGGTGACCGGACCGTACGTCGGGAACAAGGGCAACCCGGTGCTCACGCACCGGCACCTGGGACGCGCGCACCCCGTGGTGGGCGTCGGCCACGCCGACCTCGTGCAGACACCGGGCGGCGAGTGGTTCGCGGTCCTGCTGGCGATGCGCACGTACGGCGGGTACCACTACCCGCTCGGCCGGGAGACGTTCCTCGTGCCCGTGGTGTGGGAGGACGGGTGGCCCGTCTTCGCGCCGGGCGCCGGGATGGTCCCGGACGCGGTCGAGGTGCCGGACGCGGTCGAGGTGCCGGGCGCCCCGGCCGCCCACGGCCCGGCCGACACCTGGAACCCGGCGGCCCGCGCCGGCGTCGTGCCTGCCGGGGACGCGCGGTGGACGGCGCTGCGTGCGCTGCCCGCCACCGTCGCCCAGGCCGACGGCGACGCCTGGCGCCTGCCGGTCCGGCCGGTCTCGCTCGCCGAGCCCGGTGTCCCGGCCTTCGTCGGGCTCCGCCAGCAGCACCGCGACGTCGACGTGCGCGTGCGCCTGGACGTCGACGACCTCCGGCCGGGCGAGCGCGCCGGCCTCGTGCTGCGGCAGTCGGAGAAGGACCACGTGACGCTCGACGTGACGCGGACCGCGGACGGCTGCACCGTGCGGGCCGTGCGGCGCTCCGGTGGCGAGGACGGCACCCGGTCGGCCGGCCGGGCCGACGGCGAGTCCCGCGCCGTCCCCGGCACGGAGCAGCTGCTGGGCGAGGCGACGCTGCCCGCCACGGACGGGACGGTCGTCCTGGGTCTCAGCGGCCGCGGGGTCGACTACGCGCTGTCCGCGGAGCCGGGCGGCGGGGGCCCCGAGGCCCGCCGGGACGGCACGCGCCGGGTCCCCGTGGCGTCGGCCGACGCGCGCTGGCTCGACACCGTGACGACGGGAGGCTTCCTCGGCCTCTGGATCGGGGTGTTCGCCACGAGCGACGGCGGCCCCGCGTCGGGCAGCGTGCGGGCTGAGCTGGAGTACCGGCCGGCCTGACGCACCACCAACAGACCCCGAGCCGTGGGACGTCCCAGGCACCACCCGCGGCCGCACGAGCGCCGCGGCCACCACCAAGAACAGTCTGATCCCGTAGCGTCAGGTCGCTGCGGGCAAGCACCGCAAAGTGTGTCCGTCGAAGGAGATGACCCGTGACCGTAGCCGCGAACCAGGCCGCCGTGCCGGCGATGCCCGAGGTGTCGGAGCGCGTGCGCGCGCTGCACGCCGAGATGACCCTCGAGGAGAAGCTCGCCCAGATCGTGGGCTACTGGCTGGACCAGGGCGGCAACGTCGTCGCCCCCATGCAGGGCGAGATGGCCCAGCAGGGCTCCGACTCCCTCGCGGACATCACGCGCCACGGCATCGGGCACTACACCCGCGTGTACGGCACCCGCCCGGTCGAGCCGACCGAGCGCGCCGCGTGGCTGTGGGCGGAGCAGCGCCGCCTCAAGCGCGAGACGCGCCTGGGCATCCCGGCGCTGGTGCACGAGGAGGTCCTCACGGGCGTCGCCGCCTGGAAGGCCGCGACGTTCCCGACGCCGCTGGCCTGGGGCGCGTCGTTCGACCCCGCCCTCGTCGCGGAGGTCGGCCGGGCGATCGGCGACTCGATGCGCGAGCTCGGCGCCCACCAGGGCCTCGCCCCCGTCCTCGACGTGGTCCGCGACCCGCGCTGGGGCCGCGTCGACGAGTGCATCGGCGAGGACCCGTACCTCGTCGGCACGGTCGGCACCGCGTTCGTGCGCGGCCTGCAGGACGCCGGCGTGCACGCCACGCTCAAGCACTTCCTCGGCTACTCCGGCTCGCGCGCCGGCCGCAACCACGCCCCGGTCTCCGCCGGCCCGCGCGAGGTGGCCGACGTCTTCCTCCCGCCGTTCGAGATGGCGATCCTCGACGGCGACGTGCGCTCGGTGATGAACTCCTACGCCGAGATCGACGGCGTGCCCATGGCCGCGAGCCCGGAGTACCTCACCGAGGTGCTGCGCGAGCGGCTCGGCTTCACCGGCACGGTGGTGGCCGACTACTTCGCCGTGGCGTTCCTCGAGGTGATGCACGGGATCGCCAAGGACCGCGGCGAGGCCGCGGCGCTGGCGCTCACCGCCGGCATCGACGTCGAGCTGCCGGGCGGCGACGCCTACCTCGAGCCGCTGGCCGCCAAGGTGCGCGCCGGCGAGCTGGACGAGGCCTACGTCGACCGCGCCGTGCTGCGCGCCCTGGCGCAGAAGGAGGAGCTCGGCCTGCTCGAGCCCGACGCCTTCGAGGACGAGCCGCCCGCCACGGTGGACCTCGACTCGCCGCGCCACCAGGACATCGCCCGCCGCCTGGCCACCGAGTCGGTGGTGCTGCTGTCGAACGACGACCTGCTGCCGCTGTCCCGGTGGACGGCGCCGCTGCGCCGCGTCGCCGTCGTCGGCCCGAACGCCGACCGCGCCGAGGCGCTGCAGGGCTGCTACTCCTTCGCCAACCACGTGCTGGCGCACTACCCGGACCACGAGCTCGGGTTCGCCATCCCCACCGTGCGCGAGGCGCTCGGCACCGTGCTCGGCGAGGTCGCGGCGGACGCCGGCACCCCGGCGCCCGAGCTGGTCTTCGCCGAGGGCTGCACGGTCGAGGGCGACGACACCTCCGGGTTCGCCGCGGCCGTGGAGGCGGCGGCCGGCGCCGACGTCGCCGTCGTCGTCGTGGGCGACCAGGCGGGCCTGTTCGGCCGCGGCACCGTGGGCGAGGGCAACGACTCCGAGTCGCTCGAGCTGCCCGGCGTGCAGCGCGCGCTGGTGGAGGCCGTGGTCGCCTCGGGCACGCCCGTGGTGATGGTGCTGCTCACCGGCCGTCCGTACGCGATCGACTGGGCGCTCGACGGCGAGGGCGCGCGCCCCGGCGCCGTGCTCCAGGCGTTCTTCCCGGGCGAGGGCGGCGGCCTGGCCGTCGCCGACCTGGTCGCCGGGCGGGCCAACCCGTCGGGCCGCCTGCCGGTGTCGCTGCCGCGCTCCAGCGGCGCGCAGCCGTACTCCTACCTGCACCCGATCCTCGGCGGCCCGTCCGACGTCACCTCGACGGACTCCACCCCGCTGCGGCCCTTCGGGTTCGGCCTGTCCTACTCGTCGTTCGAGTACGGCGACCTCGCGGTGGACGCCTCGGCGCCCACGGGCGGCGCCTTCACGGCCGCCGTCACGGTGACCAACACCGGCGACCTGGCGGGCACCGACGTCGTGCAGCTGTACGGCCACGACGTGCACGCCACGGTCACCCGCCCCGTCGTGCAGCTGCTGGGCTACGCCCGCGTCGAGCTGCAGCCGGGCGAGTCGCGCCGCGTCACCTTCGCGGTGCCCACCACGCGCTTCGCGTTCAGCGACCGCCGGATGGTCAAGGTCGTCGAGCCCGGCGACGTCGAGGTGTGGGTCGGCTCGCACGCGTCGGCCTCGAGCGCCGGCAACCTCGTCCAGGAGACCACCGGCGGCGTCATCACCAACGAGCGCCAGGCGGCGAAGCGCGAGATCGCCGGCACGGCCACGCCGCGCGCCGTCGTCGCCCTCACCGGCGACGTCCACGAGGTGACCGTGGCCGACGCCCGGGTCGTCGGGGTCACCGTCGACTGACCCGCGTTGTGGGTACAGAACACGCCGTGCGGACCGTCGTCCGCACGGCGTGTTCTGTACCCACAACGTCTGGGCCCACGACGTCCGGGCCCACGTCCGGGCCCGCGACGTCGGGGCGCGCGGCGGCCTAGGCTGGCAGGCGTGCGCGTGGACGTCTGGCTGTGGGCGGTGCGGCTGTTCAAGAGCCGCTCGGCCTCGGCGACCCTGCTGCGCAACGGGCGGGTGCGGGTCAACGGCGTCGTGGCCAAGCCCTCCACCGCGGTGAAGGTGGGCGACCGCGTCACCTGGCGCGACACGCTGCGCGAGCGCGACGTCGAGGTGCGCGAGCTGCTGCCCAAGCGCGTCGCCGCGCCGCTGGCCGTGCAGGCCTACGCCGACCACAGCCCGCCCGTGCCGCCGCGCGAGGAGCGCCTCGCCGTCGGCGTCCGCGACCGGGGCACCGGCCGGCCCACCAAGCGCGAGCGGCGCGAGATCGACCGCCTGCGCGGCCTGCGCCGGGACTGAGCCGGGACTGACCGCCGCCCCTCGCCGGGGCGGGACGCCGCCCGGCGGCGCCCTCCGGGGCGGCGTCTAGGCTCGCGGCATGACCGACGCCGCCCCCTCCGCCGACGCGCGCGCCCGCGTCGCCGCCGTCCTCGCCGAGCACCCCGTCTGGGACGGCCACAACGACCTGCCGTGGGAGGCGCGCGACCTGGTCGCGTCCGACTGGTCCGCGCTCGACGTCGGGGCCGGCACCGAGGGCCGCACGCACACGGACGTGCCCCGGCTGCGCGCCGGCGGCGTGGGGGCGCAGTTCTGGTCCGTGTACGTGCCCTCCAACCTGCCGGGCAGCAGCGCGGTCACCGCGACGCTCGAGCAGGTCGACGCGGTGCACCGGATGGTCGAGCGCTGGCCCGAGCACTTCCGGCTGGCGCTGACGGCCGACGACGTCGAGGCCGCGTGGCGCGAGGGCCGCATCGCCTCGCTGCTGGGCGCCGAGGGCGGGCAGTCGATCGACTCCTCGCTGGGCGCGCTGCGCGCCCTGCACGCGCTGGGCGTGCGGTACATGACCCTCACGCACAACCACAGCACCCCGTGGGCCGAGTCGGCCACGGACGCCCCGTCGCCGCACGGCGGGCTGTCGGCGTTCGGGCGCGAGGTGGTGCGGGAGATGAACCGCCTCGGCATGCTCGTGGACCTGTCGCACGTCTCGGCGGGCACGATGCGCGCGGCCCTCGACGTCGCCGAGGCGCCGGTGATCTTCTCCCACAGCTCCGCGCGCGCCGTCTGCGACGTGCCGCGCAACGTGCCCGACGACGTGCTGGCCCGGCTCGCCGGCAACGGCGGCGTGTGCATGGTGACGTTCGTGCCGAGCTTCGTCACGCCGGCGATCGGGCGGTGGCGCGCCGCGGCCGGCGAGGCCGCCCGGGCCGCCGGCATCGCGCCCAACGACTACGCCGACTTCGCCGCGTTCAGCGCGGAGTGGGCCAAGGAGCACCCGGTGCCGCCGACGACGCTCGACGACGTCGTCGCCCACGTCGAGCACGTGCGCGAGGTCGCCGGGATCGACCACGTCGGGCTGGGCGGCGACTACGACGGCTCGGCCGGCTTCGCGCCCGGCCTCGAGGACGTCTCCGGCTACCCGAACCTGCTCGTGGCGCTGGCCGAGCGCGGCTGGTCGGACGCCGACCTCGGCCGGCTCACCAGCGGCAACGTGATGCGGGTGCTGCGCGACGCCGAGGCGGTGGCGCGGCGGCTGCAGGCCGTCCGCGCGCCGGGCGTCGCGCGGGTCGCGGACCTCGACGGCTGACGCTCTCGGCGGGAGCTGCCGGCGAACGGGCGGGTCAGACGCCCAGGCGGCGGCGGGTCCAGTCCATGCCGAGCGTCTGCAGCACGTCCGAGCGGTCCCGCTTCGCCGCCTCGGTGAAGGCCCGCAGGGACACCACCGACGCCGTGAGCATGGTGGTGAGGACGGCGCGCGCGGTGTGCGGGTCGGCGGTCGCCTCGTCGAGCAGCTGCTGGACCACCTCGGACCGGATGCCGGGCCCGTCGGGGTCCGAGCACGCCGTCAGCAGGGCGATCGTCATCGATCCGGCGTCGACGTCGCTCATGGTGACCCCTCAGTTCCTCGGTGGACCCCCACTGTTACCCCAGGTGGCGGCGTCGCGCATGCGGGAGCGCGGGTGAGTCAGGGGTGAACTCGCCGGTCAGGCGGCCTCCTCGCGCGCCAGGCGGGGCTCGGTGCGCAGCGCCGGGTGGAACCCCGCCTTGTCCGCGTAGAACGCCCGGACGGTGTCCATGTCGGCGCGCACGTCGCCGGTCAGCTCGATCGTCGGCCCGAGTCCCACGGTCATCGTCGTGCGGTCGACGTAGCCGAGGGTGACCGGCAGGCCGGCCTCGCGGGCGATGCGGTAGAACCCCGACTTCCAGCCGCTGCCCGAGCGCGTGCCCTCAGGGGTGACGACCAGGTGCACCACCTCGCCCGAGCGGACCATCGCCAGCACGTCGTCGACGACGCCCGCCGGGTCGCGCCGGTCCACCGGGATGCCGCCGAGCCGGCGCATGAGGGGCCCGCGCCAGCCGCGGAACAGGGTGTGCTTGCCGAGCCAGCGGATCTTCGCGCCGGCCTCGCCGGCGATGGCGAGCATGAACACGAAGTCCCAGTTGGACGTGTGGGGCGCGCCGACCAGCAGGCCCGACCGGTCGGGGAACGGCTCGGTGCGCAGCTCCCAGCGGCTCAGGCGCCAGTAGGTGCGGGCGAGGGTGCGGCTGACGGACATGCGGTGACGGTAGCGGCCGCGGGCGGTGCTCGCGCCCGCCGTCCGGGTCACGCGGCGGGCCGCAGACCCTTGACCAGCAGCCACAGCCCCAGCGAGAGCTCCCAGCAGAAGATCGGTGCCACCGCGACGGCCGACCAGGCGGACAGCTGGTCGTTCACGCCGAACAGCGTGGCGATCCCGGAGGCCAGCAGCAGGGGAGCCCCGACGAGGCCGAGCAGCGGGATGACGCGCGGCACGCGCCGCGACCGGTACACCAGCGTGCCGAGCAGCAGGGCGTTGACCGCGGCCATGACGCCCGGGCCGAGCAGGAAGGTCCAGTCGCGCACGGCGACGAGCGCGCCGCCGACGGCGACGAGCGCGCCGGGGTCCGCCGCGCCCGCGCCCTGCTGCCGCAGCGTCACGACGGCGAGCAGGCTGACGACGCCGACGAGGATGACCGCCGCCTCGACCAGCCGGGAGGCCACGAAGCCCAGGGCCAGCGACTCGCCGTGCCGCCGCAGCAGCGGGAACAGCACGACGGCGGTGCCGACGCAGGCGAGCGCGTTGACGACGTCGAGCAGCGTCCCGGCGACGACCTGGGCGTCCGCGCCGGGCCCGAGCACGTACCCCGGGTCACCCAGCACCGGGCCGAGCAGCGCGACGGCGGGGATCGAGGCGAGGAACGTCAGGAGGTACAGCGCGCCGGCGAGGCGCGCGGCACGGCGCTCGCCGGACGCCCGTCCGCCGGCGCTCGCGGCCGGGGTGGCGGACGACGGGGCCGCGGCGGCCGGCGCGGCGGTGGCGGTGGCGGTGGCGGGGCGACTGGTGAACATGTCGACGACGCTACGGAGGCGCGGCCGCGGGCGGATCCCCAGGTGTGGGGATCCGGGTGGGGATCCTCGTGGGGGTCCTCGTGGGGATCCTCGTGGGGGTCCTCGTGGGAGCCGTTCGGTGGGCGCGGGGCGGTCTACCGGGCGTCGTCCGGGCCCAGGAGGCCCAGCTCGATGGCCCGCCGGACCGCCTCGCGGCGGCCATGGGCGCCGAGCTTGGCGTACAGGCTCTTGGTGTGGCTGCGCACGGTGTGCAGCGACACCACCAGCCGCGCGGCGATGCCCGGGCCGTCGAGGTCGGTGGCGAGCAGTCGCAGCACCTCCAGCTCGCGGGCGCTCAGCGGGTCGACGAGCGGGGCGGCGAGCGCGTCGACGACGGGATGGCCCGCCGCCGTCGTCCGGCCGCGCGCACCCTCGCCGCGCCCGCCCTCGCGGCCGGAGCCCGCGGCACCGCCGCCCGGGGCGAGCCGCGTCAGCAGGTGCCGGGCCGCCGACCGGTCGGCACCGCTGCGGGCGAGCGCCCGCAGCAGCGCGGCGACGGGCTCGCCCTCGTCCGCGAAGACCCCCACGACTCCCTGCGGCGCGGCCCGCCGCACCGCCTGCGCGAGCGCCGCCAGCGCCGCCTCGCCGTCCCCTGCGGCCTGGTGGGCGCGGGCCTGCAGGACGAGGACCTCGAGCAGCGTGCCGCCGCGCCCGCCGGCTCCGGCGGCACGCTCGAGCCGCGCCAGCAGCCGGGCGGCGTCGCGCAGCGCGCCGTCGTCGCCGTCGGCCGCGTGCCGGGCGAGCAGCACCCGCGCGAGCGTCACGAGCTCGTGCTCGCGCAGGAACGGCACCTCGGCGTCGCCGGCATCGACGGCCTCGGCGAGGTCGGCGTCCAGCCCGCGCCCCAGCACCCACGCCCACGCGCCGTCGACGTCGCCCGCCGCGACGAGCGCACGGGCCCGCTCGGACGCGACCGGCCGCACGTCGGGGAAGTAGTCGGCGACGTAGCGCCGCTCCGCCTCCTCGAGCAGGGCGACCGCGCCGACGGCGTCGCCCTCGGCGAGCCGCAGGCGGGCGGCGACGACGCGGGAGCGGTGGGCGTTCTGCGGCAGGCCGGCGTCGTCGCCGAGGCCCTCGGCGACCCGCAGGTGCTCGCGGGCGCCGGCGAGGTCGCCCGCCTCGCGCAGCGTGTCGGCGAGCCCGACGTGCATGTCCGCCAGCCCGCGCAGCGGCGGCCCGCCGGCGGCGGCGTGCGCCGCGGCGGCGTCGATCGCGTCGCGGTAGGCCCGTCGCGCGTCGCGCAGCCGGCCCTGGGCGAGCCGGATGTCGGCGAGCGCGATCACGGCGCCGAGCGCGTCGGCACGGTGCCCGGCGCGCCGGAGGTCGGCGTGGGCGCGCGACCAGCACTCGAGCGCCTCGTCGAGGTCGCCGGCCGACCAGCGCGCCAGGCCGAGCATCCCGGAAGCCGCCCCGCGCGCGAGGTGGTCGTCGTCGGCGGTCACGTGCAGCGCCCGCTCGGCGTGCGCCACCGTGCCGTCGAGGTCGCCGCGCGCCCGCGCCTCCGCGGCGCGGTACAGCGCGACCTGGGCGAGCGTCGCGCGCACCCCGGCGCCTGCGCCCCCGGTCGGGCCGCCGCCTGCGCCGTCGCCCGCGCCGCCGACCGCGCGCTCGGCGGCCGCGAGCAGCGCGTCGACCTCGTCCGTCCGCCCGGTCGCCAGCAGCGTGCCCGCGTACGCCACGGCCAGCTCTGGCCGGTCCGCCAGCACCGGCCGCGGCAGCGCCGCGAGCCAGCGTCCGAGCGTCGCCTCGCGGCGCTCGCGGCGCAGGGCGGGCGCGGCCGCCGCGACGAGGTCGGCTGCGCGGTCCCACGCCTCGGCGGCGAGCGCGTGCTCGACCGCCTCGGCGGAGTCTCCCCGCGCGGCGAACCAGTCGCTCGCCCGCAGGTGCAGTCCGCGAGCGGTCCCGGGCGCCTCGGCCGCGAGCCGCGCCCGCAGCACGTCGGCGAACAGGTGGTGGTAGCGGTACCAGGTGCGCCGGTCGTCCAGCGGCACCAGGAACAGGTCGGCGCGGTCCAGCGCCGCGAGCGTCGCGGCGCCGTCGGACCCACCGGTGACGGCGTCGCACAGGCCGCCCTCGAGGCGGTCCAGCACGCTCGTGCGCAGCAGGAAGTCGCGGACCGGCGCGGGCTGGGCGTCCAGGACCTCGGCGGCGAGGTAGTCGAGCACGAACCGGTCGGTGCCGCCGACCCGTGCCGCGGCGGCACCCGGGTCGGGCCGCCCGCGCAGCGAGAGGGCGGCCAGCTGCAGCGCGGCGGCCCAGCCCTCGGTGCGGCCGTGCAGCGCGGCCGCGGCGTCGGCGTCCAGCGGGACGCCCATGACGTCGCCGAGGAACGCGAGGGCCTCGGCGGCGGTGAAGCGCAGGTCGGCCGCGCGCAGCTCCACGAGCCGGCCGCGCGCCCGCAGCCGGGCCAGCGGCAGGTCCGGCTCCGTGCGCCCGGCGAGCACCAGGTGCAGCGTCGGCGGCGCGTGCTCCACGAGGAACGCCAGGCCGTCGCGGACCTCCGCCGAGGTGATCGCGTGGTGGTCGTCGATGACCAGGACCACGTCGTCGGGCGCGTCGGCGAGGTCGTTGACCAGCGTCGTGAGCACCTCCGTGGCGGGCGCGGCGGCGTCCGCCCGCTCGCGCGCCGACGCGGCGGCGTCCGGGGCGGCGGTGGCGAGGGCGGCCAGGACGTAGCGCCAGAAGACCGCCGGGTCGTCGTCGCGCGGGTCGGCGGCGAACCAGGCCACGGGCCCGGTCCCGGGCCGCGCCAGCCACTGCGCCAGGAGGGTGGTCTTGCCGAAGCCGGCGGGCGCGACGACGACCGTGAGCGTGGCGGTGGTCGCGTCGGCGAGACGGTCGACCAGGCGGTCGCGCGGCACCGCCGCGGCGCGGGGCCGCGGGGCGCGCAGCTTCGTGCGGACCAGCGTCATGCCGGCCTCCCTCCCTGGCGCACGGCCGCCGTCAGTCGTGCAGGATCCGCTGGAAGAGCACGTGGTCCTGCCAGCGCCCGGCGATCTTCAGGTACCGCGGCGCCGTCCCGATGCGCTCGAACCCGGTGCGCCCCAGCACCGCCTGGGACGCGGCGTTGTGCACGAGCGTGGCGGCCTGCAGGCGGTGCAGCGCCAGCGTGTCGCGGCAGTGCGCCGCGGCGGCCTCGACGGCGGCGGTCATCAGCCCGCGCCCCGTCATCGCGGCGTCGACCCAGTAGCCGAGGTGCGCGCTGCGGAACGCGCCGCGCACGACGTCGTCGACGTTGAGCCGGCCCACCACGCGCTCGCCCTGCACCAGCACCAGCGGCACGCTGCGGCCGGCCGCGTGCCCCGCCAGGGCGCCGGCGACCTGCTGCTCGTGCCAGCCCGCCGTCCAGAAGACGTCGGTGCGCTCCGGCTCCCACGGGGCCAGGTGCTCGCGGTTGCGCTCGTAGGCGGCGAGCAGGGGCTCGCCGTCGCCGGGCCGGAGCAGGCGCAGGACGACGTCGTCGGACAGCGGGACGGGGTGCACGCCGCACAGCGTAAGGGCCGGGACGTCGCACGGGACCCCCTGCAACCCGACGCCCCGGCGTCCTGGGCGGGCGGCGTCAGCCGACGATGCCGAGCGTGCTCGCCGCCCGGAGCGCCAGGACGGCTCCGACGATGCCGAGGATCCAGCCGGTCGTCTCCTCGCCGTTCTTCGCGAACCACGCGTCGATGCGCCGCAGCAGCGGGTCGACGAGGCGCGACGCGGTCAGGCGGCCGGCCAGCAGCAGCAGCGCCGGCAGCACCATGACCAGGCAGTACGCGGCCAGCACGGCGACGTTCGTGGCGGTCGGCAGCCCCGACGCCGACAGGATCCCGATGGCGCCCAGGTAGGGCAGCATCGAGGCGACCTCGACCGCCCCGGCGCCCAGCGCCAGGCCCACCAGCGGCAGCACCGACGGCCGGGCGCGCACCAGCACCGGGCGCCCCTCGGCGCCGGGTCGCGTGCCCGGCCCCGGGGCGGGAGCCCCGCCGGCCGCGGCCGCGTCGAGCCCCAGCGCCCGCTCCCGCCACCGCTGCAGCCGCCCCGGCCGCGGCGTGGTCCCCGCGGCCTCCTGCGCGGCCCGGCGGCGGGCGGCGCGCTTGCCGTCGAACCGGAAGCTGAGCGCGAACAGCGCCACGCCGAGCACCAGCTGCACCCAGGTGAACCCGCGCGTGGCGAGGACGTCCTGGTACCGCTCCAGCAGGGCCCCGGCGCCGAGCAGCACGGCGACGCCCACGGCGAGGTAGGAGCCCGCGATCGTGCCGAGGTAGACCAGGATCCGGCCCGCGCGCGGGCGGCCCGGCGCCAGGAGGAACCAGACGGGCACCGCGAGGGTGCCGAAGCTCGTGGAGTCCAGGAGGGCCAGCACCACGAGCGTCCCGGCCATCGCCGCGAGCCCCGCGCCCGCGGGGAGGTCCAGCGAGAAGATGTCCATGCCGGCGAGCCTGCCCGGGGCCGGGCGCACCTCGCGTCGGCCGGAGGAGCGATCCTCGCCGCCGCCGCGGGCGCCCCGTACACCTTTCGTCGGATCCCATCGCGCCGCCGGCGTGCTGGGATGGGTCCGTGGGCGGCGAGAGCAGGTGGCGCGGGCTGGTGGGCGAGCTGGCGCGCGCCGTCGTCGCGCCGTCGGGCGAGGACCGGCGCGGCCTGGTCGTCGATGCCGGCGGCGCGTTCGCGCTCGGCGCGCTGACGCTCGCCGTCGGGCTCGTGGGCCTCTACGGGCACGCGCCGACGGTGCCGGGGTGGTGGCACCTCGTGCTCCTCGTGCTCGGCTGCCTGCTGCTGCTCGCCAAGCGCGCCCACCCGGTCCGCGCCCTGCTCGGCGGCGCCGTGCTCGTGGCCGTCGACCTGTGGTGGGGCGGCAGCCTGGCGCTGCTCATCGTGCTGTGGGACCTGCTGTACGCCGCCGCCCTGTGGACGAGGCCGCGCGCGCGGCGGTGGCTGTGGATCACGACGACGACGCTCGCCGCCGGCGCGTCCGTGGCCGGGGCCGTCGCCGCCCGCGACCCGCGCGTGGCCGTGTCGGTGGCGCTGACGATGACGGCCGTGCTGCTCATGCCGCTGTGGTGGGCCACCAACGTGCGGCAGAAGACGGAGCTGGCCGAGCTCGAGCGCCAGCGCGCCGACCTCGCCGAGCGGCAGGTGGACCTGGAGCGCCGGCGCGCCGCCGACCTCGAGCGGATCGGCGAGCTCGACCGGCACGAGGCCGTGCGGGCCGAGCGCGCCGCCATGGCGCGCGACCTGCACGACGCCGTCGCCTCCCACCTGTCGGCCATCGCCATCCACTCCGGCGCGGCGCTCGCGGGCCCGCCCGACGCCGGGCGCGACCGGGCCGCCCTGGAGCAGGTGCGCACCAGCGCGGTGGCGTCCCTGGAGGAGATGCGCGCGATGATCCTGCTGCTGCGCTCGGACGTGCGGCGCGAGCCCGAGGTCGCGGCCCCGGCCCGGCTGACGGCGCCCGCCGCGGTCGAGGCGCTGCTCGACGGGGCGCGGGCGGCGGGGGCGGCCGTCGCGCTCGAGGACCCGGACGGCGTGCTCGGCCGCCCGGTGCCGGCCGCGGTGGACCAGGCGCTGCACCGCATCGCGCAGGAGGCGCTCACCAACGTGGTCAAGCACGCGCCGGGCAGCGCCGTCGTCGTGCGCGTGCGGCGCACGGCCGGCGCCCACGGCGCCGACGGCGCCCAGGTGGAGCTTCTGGTGGCCGACGACGGCGGGCCGGCGGCCGCCGGTCGCGACGCGCCGGGCCGCGACCACGCCGCGCTGAGCGGCGGCACCGGCCTGCTGACGATGCGCGAGCGCGCCGAGGGGCTCGGCGGCACCTTTGCCGCCGGCCCCGCGCCGGCGGGCGGCTGGCAGGTGCGCACCGCGATCCCGCTCGACCCGGGGACCGCCGCGGCCGGCGTGCCGCTGGCCGGGACACGGAGCGACGGATGACGGTACGGGTGCTGCTGGCCGACGACCACGCGGCGATCCGCGCCGGCATGCGTCTGCTGCTCGAGGCGGCGGGCGACGTCGTCGTCGTGGGCGAGGCCGCCGACGGGGCCGCGGCCGTGACGAACGCGCGGGCGCTGCGCCCGGACGTCGTGCTCATGGACGTGCGCATGCCGGGCACCGACGGCCTCGCCGCGACGCGCGCCGTCGTCGACGAGGGGCTGGCGGAGGTGCTGGTGCTCACCACCTTCGACCTCGACGAGTACGTGGACGAGGCGCTGCGCGCCGGGGCGGCCGGTTTCCTGCTCAAGTCCGCCGAGCCGGCCGCGCTGCTGGACGCCGTGCGGCGCGTGGCCGCCGGCGACGGCGTGCTGGCGCCCGAGGTGACCCGCCGGCTGCTGCGCCAGCTCGCCCGCCTGCCGGTGGGCGGCCCGGACGGCCGGCCGGCGGGCGCCCCCGACGGCGGGACGGCGGTCGGCGACCCGCGGCTCGCGGCGCTGACGCCGCGCGAGCGCGACGTGCTGGCGGCGCTCGGCCGCGGGATGGCCAACGCCGAGATCGCCACCGCGCTGGTGATCACCGAGGCGACGACCAAGACGCACGTCTCGCGCGTGCTCACGAAGCTCGGGGTCGCCTCGCGGCTGCAGGCGGCGATCGTGGCGCGGGAGGCCGGGCTGGTCTGACCCGCGCCCGCTCGCGCCGGCCCGGGACGCCCGCCGCTCGCTGCGAGCGGTCGGGCCCCGTGCCACCGTGACGCCATGCCGTCGTCGACTCTCGCCCGCCCCGCCGAGGTGGCCGCCCGCCCCGCCGGCGCGGCGGTCGCCGCGCTCTTCGGCGCCGTCGCGCGCCTCCTGCACGCCCGGCCGATCCACCTGCGCGGCGTGCTGCTCGACGCGGCGCTCGTCGTCGCCGAGGACGAGCCCGGCGCCGAGGTGCTGCCGCAGGGGCGGACCGACGCGCTCGTGCGGCTGTCCCTCGGGGCCGGGATGCCGCGCGGCTGGCCCGATGTCATCGGGCTGGCCGTGCGCTGGCACGTCGACGGCGAGCCGCAGGACCTGCTGTTCTCCTCCAGCCGCCCGGGCCGGCTCACGCGGTTCACCCCGCTGCCGCGGCGGCGGCTGAACGGCTGGTTCGGCACCCTGATGCCGCTGCGCACGGAGGCGGGCCCCGTGGTGCTCGGGGTGCGGCCCGACGTCGCGGCCACCCGCGCCACCGGCACGGTGACGTACGAGATCCTCGAGGCCACGCCGCTGGGCGCGTGGCACCGGTTCGGGGGCCTCGAGCTGCGCGGGCCGCTGCTGCCGGGCGCCGGGGTGCCGGCGCGCGACGGCGACGACCCGCAGGTGCGGTTCGACCCCACGGAGAACGCCCCGCGCGGCCTCGGCACCTACCGGTGGGAGGACCTGCTGCGGACGCAGTCGTACGCCGCCTCCCGGAGCGGCTCGCAGTCCTCGGTGCCCGCCCGCGGCCCGCGCAGCGGCCCGGCCTGAGCGCCGCCGCTCAGACCGCCGGGTCGTGGAGCCGGTCCCGCAGCCGCGGTGCCGCGTCGCGCAGCTCCGCCGGGGCGGGCGTCCGCGTGACCAGGGACAGCCGCATGGCGCCCGGCGCCGGCGCCGGCTCCGTGCGGTCGCCCGGTGCGGCGTACCACCGGGTCGCCAGCTCGGGCACGACGACGGCGCAGCGGCGCGCGCGGCCCATCCGTACCGCGGCCTCCACCGTGGCGCCTGGCCGCGGCGCGGCACCGAGGTCGGCCAGGCGGCGGGGCAGCGCGTCGCCCGCGCGGTCCACGGTGCAGTAGACGACCGTCCGCCCCGCGTACGGGCGCCGGCCCAGGCCGCGGCCCGGGGCGCCGTCGGGCAGCAGCGTCACGAGCGGCGAGCTGCCGAGGTCGGTGACGCTCACCCCGCGCGGCAGCACCGTCTGCTCGGCGATGGTCACGACGGCGGCGTCGAGCGCACCCTCGTCGAGGCGCTGCAGCAGGGTGGGGCCGTGCTCCACCTCGGGCTGCACGGTCACGCCGTCGAGCTCGAGGTCCAGCGCGGTGAAGACGACGGCCGCGAGGCTCGGGATGGTGCCTACGGCGAGGGTCCGCTCCCGTGCCGCCGCCAGCGCCCGCTCCGGCAGCGCCGCGAGGTGCGCGAGCACGTGCGTCGCCTGCTGCGCCACCTCGCGCCCGGCCGCGGTGGCGCGGGCCCCCGTGGTGTCCCGGTCGAAGAGGCGCGTGCCCAGCCGGCGCTCCAGGGCGCCGAGCCGCTGGCTCGCCGAGGGCTGGCTCACCAGCAGCTCGCGCGCCGCCGCCCCGAGCGAGCCGTGCCGCGCCACCGCCTCGACCAGGCGCAAGTCATCGACCGAGATGCGGGAGCCCATAGGCACACCCTAGGAGAGCCCGTCCGCCGCCGTCGTCTACCCGGGCCCCTGCGATGCCGCCACCATCGTCCCGTGCGCCGACACCTGCAGACCCTCACCGCCGTCACCTTCATCACCTGGGTGGGGCAGCGCGTCACGGCGGTCGCGCTGCCGCTCGTGGCGCTCGCGGAGACGGGCGACGCGTGGACGACCGGCCTCGTGGGCGGCATGGCCGGGCTCCCGCTGCTCACCTCGGCGTGGTGGGGGCGGCGGCTGCGCGGGCGGCTCGTCTCGGGCCGGGCGCTGGCGCTGGTGCTGCTGGTGCAGGCGGCGGGTCTGGCGCTGGTGCCGCTGGCCTCCGCGACGGTCGGCATGGGGGCCGTGGTGCTCAGCGCGTCAGGGCTCGTCACCGGGGCGACCGGTGCGCTGCTGGCGCCGGCGCAGCGGTCGCTCACGGCCGACCTGGCCGAGGCCGGGGACGCCGGCTCGGCCGCGCGCTGGCTCTCCTGGCAGGACCTGGCGCACCGGGTCTCGATGATCTTCGCGCCGCCGCTGGGCGCGTTCCTCGTCGGCACCTGGGGCGCCGAGCCGCTGCTGTGGTGCGAGACGGCGGCGGTGCTGCTCGGCGCGGCGGCGATGGCCGCGGTGCCCGGGGCGGCCGCGGCGGCAGGCCGTGCGCCGGGCGACGGGGCGGCTGCGGGCGGGTCCGGCGCGGGCGCGCCCGCACCGGACGACGCGGCGCACGACGTTCCCGTGCGTGCCGTGCTGCGCCGCCACCCCGACCTCGCGATCAGCATCGCGCTGGCCGGCGTCGGCGGGCTGGCGTGGTTCGCGTTCAGCCTCGGTCTGGCGTTGCTCGGCGCGGAGCTCGACCGCCCGGGGGAGCTCGTGGCGGCCGGCATGGCGGGCTACGGCACGGCGTCGGTGGCGATGTCGTTCGTGGTCCCGCTGGTCGTCGACCGCCTGCCGCGCGCCGCCACGATCGTCACCTCCTGGGCGGTCCTGGGCGGCGCCTTCGCGCTGCTGCCGCTCGCGGCGCCGGGCCTGGCCGCCATCGCCGTCGTCTCCGCCGTCGGCGGCGCGGCGATGCCGCTGGGCATCGCGGCGCTCAACGCGCTGATCAGCGAGCGCACCGCGGGCGCCGAGCGGCGCGCCGCGTTCACGGCGGAGACGGTGCTGCACAGCGGCGGCGCGTCGCTCGGGCTGCTCGCCGGCGGGGCCGTCATCGGCTGGTTCGGCGCCGGGCCGACGCTCGTCGTCGCCGGGGTGGTGCAGGCGCTGGCCGCCGTCATGGCCGGGGTGCTCCTGCGGTCGCTCACCGCCCCCCGGCGTCGTCCCCCGGCGCCGCCCACGGGTCGAGCTCGTCCGGCTGCGAGCCGTCCTGCTGTGCGCCGCCCAGCAGCGACCGGGTGATGCGCTCGGCGTCGTCCGTCATCTCGGCCACGGCCGCGCGCAGGTCGTCGTCGCCGACCGGGTGCCCGGCCTCGGCCGCGAGCAGCACCGCGCGGCGGATCACCTCCTTGACGAACGACGCGGTGACCCCCGCGGTGCGGTCGGCGGCCTCGTCGAGCGCGGCGGCGGTGAACGGCAGGTCCGCGGCGTACAGGTGGAAGAGCCGGCGGCGCGCCCCGTCGTCCGGCAGGGGGATCTCGACGGCGAGGTCCACGCGCCCGGGGCGCTGGGCGAGCGCGCGCTCGAGCAGGTCCGCGCGATTGGTGGTGAGCAGGAACGCGACGTCCGCGTCCGTGCCCAGCCCGTCCATGGCGTCGAGCACGTCGAAGAGCAGCGGCTGCGGGCCGTCGTGGAAGGAACGGTCCTCGGCGATGAGGTCGCAGTCCTCGAGCACGATCACAGCCGGCTGCATGGCGCGGGCGACGTCCGCCGCCATGCCGACGAGGCGCAGCGTGGTCCCCGCGAGCACGATGACGGTGGTGCCCTCCGCCGCGCCGACCAGGTGGCGCACGGTGTGGGTCTTGCCGGTGCCGGGCGGGCCGTAGAGCAGCACGCCGCGCTTGAGGTGCTGGCCGGCGGCAAGCAGCGCCTCGCGGTGCTGGGCCACGCCGAGCACCTGCCGGGTCACGCGGTCGAGGGTGCCCGGGGGCAGCACGACGTCGTCGGCGGGCACGGGGGTGCGCCGCAGGAACGTCACGCCGCCCGCGGCCGGCTCGTAAGGGTTGCCGGTGAACGCGACGACCTGGCCGCGCAGGACGCTGCGGTCGACCATGGCCCCGCGCAGCTCCGCGAGCAGCCGCAGCGTGACGTCCTCGTCCGCGCAGAGCACCTCCAGCACGCCCTGCATGTCGTACCGCGGCGACGGCCCGCGCTGGAGCACGGCCACAGGCACGCCGTCGACGGCGAACAGGTGCAGGCCGAACGTGACCACCCGGCGCTCGGAGTCCGGGCCGGTGGCGGTGCGGGCGTAGTCGACGGCACCGAGCGGGAACTGCCGCCACTGGCGCGACTGCTCGACGATCTCCGACAGCGAGCTGTGCATGCGCTGCTCGCCCCCGCCGACGCCGACCAGGCGGCCGCCGCCGTGCCGGGCGACGACCGCCTCGAGCGCCACGTCGGCGTCGACCAGCCGCATCGGCGAGACCTGCTCCGTCACCACCGCGAGCCCTCGCGGCTCCGTCCCGAGGTGGTCGGCGAGCACGCCGGCGACCGTGGGTCCGGGGGACGCCTCCTGCTGCTGGGCCCGCCCGGCGGCGTCGGCGAGGCGGTGGAACGCCGCCAGGAACGCCGTCAGGTCGAGGCCGGTGGGCTCGGCCGAGGGGTGAGGCTCGGTGTGGCCGGCGCGCGCGGCGCCGTCGCCGGCGGTGGCGTCGGGAAGCATGCCGGCGACGCTAGCGCCGCCGGCACGGCCCCGTACAGGACGAATGCGGCCGTCCGGCCGCACGACGGCGGTGCGGGCGTGTCCTGCGCCCGCACCGCCGTCCTCGTCAGGCGTTCGGGTCCTTGAGCGGGTCGTGACCCAGCGACATCAGCCGGTGGCGCCACGCGGCGTCGCCGGCCGTCGACTCCATGTCGGGGCCGCGCGCCGCCTGCACCTCCTCGACCACGGAGCGCATGACCACGGCGTCGTCCGGCGTGAGGTCGGTGCGCCGCTTGCCCAGGATCTCCAGCACCGCGCGGGACCGCTCGGTGCCGGCCTGGTCGGGCAGCGCGTCGGAGCCCACGGGAGAGGCGTCCGTGGCGAGCCACTCCTGCAGCTCGCGCGAGGTCATGTTGACCACGTCGTGGAAGTCCTGCCACAGCTCGTCGCTGATCTCGGCGCCCGTCATGGCCGCCTCCTCACCTACGCTCGTCACCTGCGTGCGCTCGTCACCTGCGTGCGTCGCGGCTGGCCTTGTCGTTGGCCTTCTGGATCGCGTCGACCAGCTCGTCCTTGGACATGCTCGACCGGCCGGAGACGTCGAGCTTCTTGGCGAGCTCGTACAGGTGCTCCTTCGAGGCGTTCGCGTCGACGCCGCCCGCGGTCTCGCGGTCCGTGCCCCGGCCGCCCTCGGCCTGCGCGTCCGACGGGCCCTTCTCGTCCTTGGGCTCCCAGTGGTCGCCCACCTTCTCGTGCGTGTGCTTGAGCGCGGAGTACCCCACCTGGTGCGCGCGGCGCTCGTCATCGTACGAGTCCATCGCCGAGTCGTGCGCCTTGGCGAACGTGCGCTGGGCCTTGGCGTCCGAGCGCTCGAGCGTCGAGGGCAGCTCGTCCTTGCGGGCGTCACCCTTCTTCGTGGTCTTCGGCATCGTCGGCCTCCCTTCCGCACACCACCGTGCGCCAGGCCCGCGGTGCTTGCAGGACGAGCCGCGCGGGCGCCGTCGGGGCGGGCCGCCGCACGGGGCTCGGCCCGCCTCGGCCGTGGCGTGCGCCACGACGCCGTCGCCCGCCGCTGACCGGCCCGTACGCTGGGTGGCGTGACAGACGTGGCGGCGGCCTACGGCATGGCGGGGTGGCCGTTCTGGGCCGTCGTGACCGGCCTGTTCGTCGTCGTGATGGCCCGGTCGCACCTCTTCTACTGGCTGGGGCGCGGCGTGCTGGGCGGCGCCCGGCGCATCGTCCACACCGGCGACGCCGGGAACCTGCCGCGGGCGACGGCGGAGCCCGCCGCCGGACCGACCGGCGTCGACCGCGGTCACGCGCCGCGCGCCGCGCGCCGCCGCGTCGACCGCGTCGACCGCGTCGACCGCCTGCTCGGCACGCCCCCGGCCCGGCGCGGCCTCGCCCTGGTGCACCGCTGGGGCCCGCTCGCCGTGACGGCCGCCTACCTCACCGTCGGCGTGCAGACCGCGGTGTTCGTCGCGTCCGGGCTGGTGCGCATGCCGTACGCGCGCTTCGTGGCCGCGTCCGTCCCGGGCAGCATCGCGTGGGCGTTCGTCTGGGGCACCGTGGGCCTCGGCGCCGTGTGGGCGGCGGTGCGCCTCGCGGCGGCGTCGCCGTGGGCCCTGGCCGGCGTGCTGGTGCTGGCCGTCGCGGTCGGCGTCGTGGTGGTCGCCCGACGCCGGCGCCGCGCCCGCGTCGCGGCCTGACCCGCCGGGACAGGTCGCTCAGGCGCGGTGCGCGGCAACCCGCTGCACGCCCTCGGCGACGCGCAGGACGGCGCCGACAAGGTCCTCCAGGCCGGGCTCCTCGACGGGGAAGTGCCCGCACCCGCGCAGCACCACCAGCTCGGCCGGCGCCGCGACGCGGCCGAGCCACCGGGCGCTGACCTCGAGCGGGGTCCACGCGTCCTGAGCCGGGTGCGCCAGGACGACCGGGGTGCGCATCCGCTCGGGCGGGGTGTGGGGGTAGGTCAGGTACGAGGCGAGGAAGCCGAGCGGGACCCTGGCGCCGCCGCCGCGCGGGTCGGTCGCGCAGAGCCGGGACAGGCGGGGGTCGCGGCTCATCCTCGACAGCGCGGCGACCCACGACACGGCGATGCCCCGCCGGGCGAGCCCGCGGGGGAGCAGCCGCGCCAGCGGCCCGCCCAGGACCCCCAGCGGCCCGAAGCGCGTCATCACCGCCCGGGCCCGCCGGTCGCGCGGGTCGAGCAGGCAGGTCGCGACGACGGCGGCGACGCGGTCGGTGGTCGCGGCCACCTCGTGGGCGAGCATCCCGCCGATGCTGGCCCCCAGCAGCACCAGCGGCCGGCCGTCGTCCTCCGCGGCGACGAGGTCCTGGAGCAGGGCGACCCAGTCCGCGTAGCGCACGGCTGCCGGGTCGGCGGAGGTGGTCCGGCCGTAGAGGGGCAGGTCCACGGCGGCGAGGTCGACCTGCTCCGCGGGGAGCAGGGAGGCGACCGGCCACAGCGCGGCGGCGTGCCCGCCCGCGCCGTGCACGAGCAGCACGCGCACCGGTGCCCGCCCGGCTGCCCGGCGCAGGACGTGGACCTCGTGCCCGCGCCACCGCCACCACGTGCTGGCCGGCTCCGCCTCGGCCCCGGCGCGCCGGGCCGGAGGGAGGAACGCCGCGTACTCGGCCACGCCGGGAGAGGTCACCCCGGCACGGTAGCGGCGGGCGGTCGGCCCGTGCCCGAGCTCCCGCTCGACGCGCGGGAATAGCCGCCCCCATCACAAGGTTGAGTCAGGCAGGCTCAACTTCGACGCCGCGCGCTTGCGCCTCGGGCCGCGGCGACCTAAGTTGAGCGAAGCAGACTCAACCCGATCGTCCGGAGGAACTCGCAATGGGACGTGCAGTCGGCATCGACCTCGGCACCACGAACTCGGTGGTCGCCGTCCTGGAGGGTGGGGACCCCACCGTCATCGCCAACGCGGAGGGCTCGCGCACCACGCCCTCGGTCGTGGCGTTCTTGAAGACCGGCGAGGTGCTCGTCGGTGAGGTCGCCAAGCGCCAGGCGGTCACGAACGTGGACCGCACCATCTCCTCGGTCAAGCGCCACATGGGCACCAGCTGGAGCCAGGAGATCGACGACAAGAAGTACACGCCGCAGGAGATCAGCGCCCGCATCCTGGGCAAGCTCAAGCGCGACGCCGAGGAGTACCTGGGCGAGCCCGTCACCGACGCGGTCGTCACGGTCCCGGCGTACTTCAACGACGCCGAGCGCCAGGCCACGAAGGACGCCGGCCAGATCGCCGGCCTCAACGTGCTGCGCATCGTCAACGAGCCCACCGCGGCGGCCCTGGCCTACGGCCTCGACCGCGGCAAGGAGGACGAGCTCATCCTCGTCTTCGACCTCGGTGGCGGCACGTTCGACGTCTCCCTGCTCGAGGTGGGCAAGGACGAGGACGACTTCTCGACCATCCAGGTGCGCGCCACCTCGGGCGACAACCGCCTCGGCGGCGACGACTGGGACAACCGGATCGTCGAGTGGCTGATCGACCGCGTGAAGAACACCGCGGGCGTCGACCTGTCCAAGGACAAGATCGCGCTGCAGCGTCTGCGCGAGGCCGCGGAGCAGGCCAAGAAGGAGCTGTCGTCGGCCACGTCGACGACCATCTCCATGCAGTACCTGTCGATGTCCGAGAACGGGCCCGTCCACCTGGACGAGAAGCTCACGCGCGCCCAGTTCCAGCAGATGACGCAGGACCTGCTCGACCGCACCAAGGAGCCGTTCCACAACGTCATCCGCGACGCCGGCATCTCCGTGGCCGACATCGACCACGTGGTCCTGGTCGGCGGCTCGACCCGCATGCCCGCCGTGGCCGACGTCGTGCGCGAGCTGACCGGCGGCAAGGAGCCCAACAAGGGCGTCAACCCGGACGAGGTCGTGGCCGTCGGCGCCGCGCTGCAGGCCGGCGTCATCAAGGGCGACCGCAAGGACGTCCTGCTCATCGACGTCACCCCGCTGTCGCTCGGCATCGAGACCAAGGGCGGCGTGATGACCAAGCTCATCGAGCGCAACACGGCCATCCCGACCAAGCGCTCGGAGATCTTCTCGACGGCCGAGGACAACCAGCCGTCCGTCGCGATCCAGGTGTTCCAGGGCGAGCGCGAGTTCACGCGCGACAACAAGCCGCTGGGCACCTTCGAGCTGACCGGCATCGCCCCGGCCCCCCGTGGCGTGCCGCAGATCGAGGTCACCTTCGACATCGACGCCAACGGCATCGTGCACGTGTCCGCCAAGGACCGCGGCACGGGCAAGGAGCAGTCGATGACGATCACCGGCGGCTCGGCGATCCCCAAGGACGACATCGAGCGGATGATCAAGGACGCCGAGGCGCACGCCGAGGAGGACAAGAAGCGCCGCGAGGACGCCGAGACGCGCAACCAGGCGGAGGCCTTCGCGTACTCGATGGAGAAGCAGATCGCGGACAACCGCGACAAGCTCCCCGCCGACGTCGTGTCCGAGGTCGAGGCCGACGTCGCCGCCGTGAAGTCCGCCCTGGAGGGCGAGGACGCCGCCGCGGTCAAGGCCGCGTACGAGAAGCTCGGCGCCTCCTCGCAGAAGATCGGCCAGGCGCTCTACGCCTCCGCCGACCAGCAGGCCCCGGCCGGCGACGCGGGCGCGTCGGCGGGCGGCACCTCCGCCGGTGCCGCCTCCGACGACGACGTCGTCGACGCCGAGATCGTGGACGACGAGGACGACAAGAAGTGACGGACCGCGACGTCACGGGCACCCCCGAGCCCGAGGAGGGCTCGGGGGCCACCCCGTTCCACTTCACGGACAAGCGCAAGGTCGACCCCACCTCCGGCGCGCCGCGCGTGCCGGCCGAGGGGGCGTCCGACGCCGCCGGGGCGCCGCAGGGCGACCAGGGCGGCCAGGGCGACCAGGGCGGCCAGGCGGCCGACCCGCTCGAGGCGCTCGACTTCGAGCCGTCCGCCGAGACGGCCGAGCTCGAGAAGGCCAAGGCGGACGCGGCCCAGCACCTCGACGCGCTCCAGCGCGAGCGGGCGGCCTTCACCAACTACCGCAACCGGGCGCTGCGCGACCAGGAGGCCGCACGCACCCAGGGCACGCAGGACGTGCTCGCCGCCCTGCTGCCGGTGCTCGACGACCTCGAGCGCGCCAAGCAGCACGCGGAGCTGTCCGGGCCCATGGCGGCGATCGCGGAGAAGATCGACGCGACGCTCGCCCGGTTCGGCGTCGAGCGGTTCGGCGCGGTCGGCGAGGAGTTCGACCCGACCGTGCACGAGGCGCTCATGCACCGGGCCGACGCCGAGGCCACCGCCACGACGGTGGAGCTCGTCGTCGAGCCGGGCTACCGGATCGGCGAGAAGATCGTGCGCGCGGCCCGCGTGGGAGTCGTCGGGCCCGAGTGACCACCGCGCCGAGATAGAGAGGCTGGAGGTCGCGGCGGCTGGTGCCGCCGCGGCGGACAGCCTCTCTATCTCGGCGTCATCAGCAGAAGGGAGGCGTCGTGACCGGTCAGGACTGGATCGAGAAGGACTTCTACGCCGCGCTCGGCGTCCCCAAGGATGCCGACGACGCCGCGATCAAGAAGGCGTACCGCAGGCTCGCGCGGCAGCACCACCCCGACCAGAACCCGGGGGACGCGGCCGCCGAGGCGCGGTTCAAGGAGATCGGCGAGGCGTACGCCGTGCTGTCCGACGCCGAGCAGCGCAAGCAGTACGACGCCATCCGCGCCATGGCGGGCGGAGGCGCGCGGTTCGCGGCCGGACCGGGCGGCGGCGGCGCCGGCGGCTTCGAGGACATCTTCGGGGCCATGTTCGGCGGCGGGGCCCCGGGCGCCGGCGCGGCGGGCGGCGGCCCGCGGGTGCGCTACTCCGGCGGCGGCGCCGGGTTCGAGGACATCCTCGGCTCGATGTTCGGCGGCGCGGGCGCGGGCGGGTTCGGCGGCGGCCGGCGCACCGGCTTCACCGCGCCCGAGAAGGGCGCCGACCTGGCGGCCGAGACCACGCTGCCGTTCCGCACGGCGGTCGAGGGCGCCACGGTGGAGCTCACCGTCGAGGGCCGCAAGGTCACCACGCGCATCCCCGCCGGCGTCAACGACGGCCAGAAGCTGCGCATCCGCGGCAAGGGCCGCCCGGGAACGGGCGGCGGCGACGCCGGCGACCTGGTGATCACCGTGCACGTGGAGCCGCACCCCGTCTTCACGCTGGCGGGGCAGGACTTGCGCGTCACCGTGCCGGTCACCTTCGCCGAGGCGACCCTCGGCGCGCAGATCGAGGTGCCCACCCTGACCGGGGACACCGTGCGGCTCAAGATCCCGGCGGGCACGCCGTCGGGCCGCGTGCTGCGCGCCAAGGGCCGCGGCGTCCCGACGCCGAAGGGCACCGGGGACCTGCTCGTCACGGTGCAGGTGGTGGTGCCGCAGAAGCTCAGCAGGAAGGCCAGGCAGGCGCTGGAGGCGTTCGCCGCCGAGAGCGACCACGAGGACGTGCGCGCCGACCTCGTCGCGCGCGCCGCCCGGCCCTGACCCTCGCCCGCCGCGCCGCCCCGGGGAGGCGTCGCGGCGGGCCGGCCGCGGCGTCACCGAGGACCGACCAACGGCACAGGAGGTGCGCGATGAACGACGACGCTCCGCTGCTCACCGTGTCCCAGGCCGCCCAGCTGGCGGGGATGCACCCGCAGACCCTGCGCCAGTACGACCGGCTGGGGCTCGTCACGCCGCGCCGCACCGTGGGGCGCGGGCGGCGGTACTCCTACAACGACGTCGAGCGGCTGCGCGAGGTGCAGCGGCTCGCCCAGGGCGAGGGCGTCAACCTCGCCGGCATCAAGCGGATCCTCGACCTCGAGCAGCACGTGGCGCTGCTGGAGCGCCGGCTCGCCGAGCTGCTCGCCTTCCAGGCCGAGACGGTCGAGGCCGAGCGCCGCGTCTTCGCCGCCGGCACGACCGGCGACGTCGTCGTGGTGCCCCGTGGCCAGCGCGTGCGGCGCACGGAGCTGCGGGTCGACGTCGACCGTGCCAGCAGCGGGGCGCTCGTGCTGTGGCGCCCGTCCCCGCGGCGCTGAGGCCGCCGGGCTTTTCGCAACACGATTCTTGCGTATCTCTTATTGCCTCGGTCGCGCATTCTTTCGTCGAGGAAAATGCATGAGAAGCGTGCGTGAATTGCCTTTTCCCTCTTATCGTGGGTAGCACGGCGACCCGGGGCCGGCGTCGTCGCAGCCACGAGGCGAGGAGCGAGCATGAGCACGCTGATGGAGATGCCCGAGGTCGCCGAGTGCTCGGTGGAGGGCTGCGGGTACAACCACGACCACGGCTGTCACGCCGGTGCCATCACGGTGGCCGGCCACACCGGTGACGCGGCCTGCGCCACGTTCATCCCGCTCAGCACCAAGGGCGGGCTGGAGAAGGTCATCGCCCACGTGGGGGCCTGCCAGCGCGGCGACTGCCGGTTCAACCACGACCTCGAGTGCGGCGCCTCGTCGATCCGGGTCGGTGCCGGGCCGGACGACCCGAGCCACGCCGACTGCCTCACCTACACGGCGACCCGCTGACCGGTCGGGCCGGGGCCGGGGCCGGGACCGCAGGAGCCGGGTCGGTGCCGACGCGCCGGCCGTGCTCAGCGGGCGAGCTGCTCCAGCAGCGAGACCGCCGCGGGGTGCGAGTCCGGCAGCGTCTCGACCCACACGCGGGTGGGGCGGCGCATCACCTCGGCCAGCCCGAGGATCGCCGCGTTCTTCTCCACGACGCGCCGCAGCGTCTGGGCGAGCTGCGCGGTGTGGTCCCGGCGCGGGCACAGCACGACGAAGACGCCGTCGCTGAGCGCGGCCATGGGGTGGCCCTCGCCGAAGACCTGGTCGAGCGTGCGGCCCACGGTGGCCGCCCGGGCGGACCGGCGCCACGCGTCGAGGTCCTCGAGCGCGACGTCGAGGACGACCAGGCAGTGGGTGTCGCCGGCGTGGGCGCCCTGGCGCACGGCGGCGCCGTACGTCTCACGCAGGCGCTCGCCGAGGTACTCGCCGCTGGGCAGGCCGCTCGCCGGGTCGCGCACCGTGGAGCGCATCGGGAGCGACTCGTAGCCCTGGGCCCAGCCGATCGCCAGGGAGCGCAGCACGACGGGGTCCGCCGGCCGCTCGAGCGCGCCGAAGAGGCACGCGACGTCGTCCATGGCCTCCGTCATGCCGACGCCCGCCTCGCCGCGCGCGCTGCCGAGGCGCTGGGCGGCGGCAGCGGGGCAGCGGTCCTCGCCTACCGCCTCGACGAGGGCGTCGACCGCGGGGTGGTACCAGTCGCCGGGCCGCAACCACACCCCGGCCAGGCTGGCGGCGCGCCACCGGTCGCGCAGGCCGGCGGCGTCGGACGCCCCGGTCTGCGGTCGCGCAGCCCTCGCATCGAACCCCATGGGCCACCATCTTTGCGCAGTCCTTGCAAGGGGTGCACCCGCTCCCGGGGTTCTCGGAAAGGTTTCACCCGGGTGGACTGCGCGCGATATGGTGACCCGAGCCTCATGGGGGGACTGGGGCGCTGGCGTGAGAGAACGGCGAACGTGTGACAGACGTCGAGATCGGCTGGGGCGATCCCGCGCCCAGCGACGCTGAGCTCATCCTTGGTGTGCGCGGGGGTGACCTCGACGCCTACGGGGCCCTGTACGAGCGCCATGCCGCGGCCGCCCGCCGGCTCGCCCGGCAGTTCCTGTCCTCGCCCAACGACGCCGAGGACGTCGTCGCCGACGCGTTCGCCCGCGTGCTGGCCGTCCTGCGCGGCGGCGGCGGCCCCGACTCCATGTTCCGCGCCTACCTGTTCACCGTGGTGCGCAACGTCGCCGCCGAGGTCGGGCGACGGGACCGGCGCCTGCAGGTGACCGACGACGACGCGTGCTTCGAGGCCGCGATGGTGGCCGCCGCGTCCCCCGAGGACCCGGCCCTCGACGGCTTCGAGCAGACGGTCGTGGCGCAGGCCTACCGGTCGCTGCCGGAGCGCTGGCAGGCCGTGCTCTGGTACACCGAGGTCGAGCGGATCCCGCCGGCCCAGGTGGCGCCCATCCTCGGCCTGACCGCGAACGGCGTCTCCGCCCTCGCCTACCGCGCCCGCGAGGCGCTGCGCGTGGGCTACCTGCAGCAGCACCTGTCGCACGCGCCCACGGACAGCTGCCGGGACGTCAACGCCCTGCTCGGCGGCTACGTGCGCGGCAGCCTCGCCAAGCGAGAGGTCGGCAAGGTCGAGGCGCACCTCGAGACGTGCGGTGACTGCCGGTCCCTGGTCCTGGAGCTGTCCGACGTCGCCCACGGCATGCGCGGCGTCATCGCCCCGCTGGTGCTCGGCGTCGCGGGGCTCGGCGTGCTCGGCGCGCTGCCGGTGGGCCTCCTCGCCGGCGCCGGGGCGGGTGCCGCCGCCGGTGCTGCGGGCGGCTCGGTCACCGTCGGCGCCGCCGCCGGGGCGGGCACGGCGGCCGCGAGCACGGCTACCGCGAGCACGGCCGCCGCGGGCACGGCGGCCGGGTCGGCCGCCGCCGCGAGCACCGCCGTGGCCGCCGTCGTCGGGGGCTCCAGCGTGGCCGCCGCCGGTGCGGTCGCCGTGGCCGCCGTGGGCGTCGGCGTCGCGCTCTCGATGGGCTCCGGCGCGGAGCTGCCGCACCCGGCGGTGCCGTCCGCCGTCGTCGTGGACCGCCTGGGCGACGGCGTCGAGGACGGCCGGCTCGGCACGGTGCCGGCCGGCCTCGAGCTCGACGCGACGTCGCCGGTCAACCTGCTGCCCGCCACGGACGACAACCCGTTCGTCGACCCGCCGGACCTCGAGGTCACGCCCGTCGCCACCGGCGTGATGGAGCCGCGCGAGCCCGAGCCGATGTCCTTCCACGTGCGCAACGTCGGCGGGTCCACGGCCCGCAGCACCACCGTGCGCCTGGAGCTGCCCGAGGGCCTGCGCCCCGTGCTCACCCAGTCCCCGAGCGGCAGCTCGGGCGCCCCGAACGACGGCACCCCCCTGAGCGTCGAGGCGCTGACGTGCACCGGCACGGACGCCGGCGACCAGGTCGTCGACTGCTTCGTGGGCGACGTCGAGCCCAGCGACACCGAGACGGTCACCGTCCAGGTCGAGGCCGAGGCCGGCGGCACCTACGACATCGACGCGGCCGTGTGGGCCGACGGGCTGGCGGCCGCCGAGGTGCCGCTGCCGCCCACGTCCGTCGACACGTTCGGCGCGGAGCTCACGGCCACCGTGGGCTCGGTCGAGCGGCTGACCAACCCCGGGGCCGCGTGGCTGCCCGTGACCGTCCGCAGCACGGGCGACGTCGCCGTGCCGGCCGGCTGGTCCGTGGTGGCACAGCTGCCCGAGGGCATCGTGCCGGTCGCCGTGGACGGCGGCCTCGCCTGCACCCCCGGCGCGGGAGGGCTCACCTGCGCCCCTGCCGGCGCGGGCGGTGCGCCGCTCGCGCCGGGCGACGTGGTCGAGGGGCGCCTGCAGGTCGCCGCGACCGGGACCGAGGAGGACGCCGGCGTGCAGGTCGTGTCCGTGCGGCCGGTGCTGCCCGGCTCCGACCACGTCCGGGCGGCCACCGGCACGGTCGCCGTCGCGCCCGCCTGGGCCGACGCCGCGAGCGGCGTCGGCGGCCTGCTGGCCCGCTGCGAGGCGACCGGCGGCGCGGGCACCGGGCGGGGCGCCGTCGTCGGCACCTGGACGAACACCACCGGCGGTCCGGTCGCGGTGCGCCTGGACGCGGCGGGCGCCACCAGCGCCTCGCAGCGCGTCGAGCCCGGCGAGCAGGTCACCGTGCCGGTCGACGGCGGCCTGCGGGTGCCGGCCGGCACCGGCACGTGGACCCTGGCCCGCGAGGTCGCCGGCACGACCTACACGACCACGCTGCCCGCCGGCAGCCACGAGGCGGCGGACTGCTACGCGCCCGCCTGGGACGTCGACGCCACGGTGGTGCCGCAGAACGTGGACGGCCAGGTGCGCCTGGTCGCGACCGTCAGCAACCGCACCGGCGAGGCGATGCAGGCCGGGATGGCCGCCGTCGGCCAGGTGGCGCCCGCGGTGACGCTGGACGCCGGCGAGACCGCGACGCTGGCGGTCGACACCGGGTCGGCCTCCGTGCCCGCCGGCGAGGCGGAGCTGCTGCTGACGCGGTGGACGGTCGACGCCGACGGCGACGAGCCTGCCCAGGCGGCGGCGCCCGCCGAGGTGCCGACGGTGGCGTACCGCGCCGCCGTCCTCGCGCCCGCCGCCGACGTCGCCGCGGCGGTGGCCGAGGAGTGCCGCTACGACCCGGCGAGCGAGACGTCCACCGCGGTGCTGCGCGTGCCGGTGGACAACAGCGGCTCGACGCTGCCGGTGACCTTCGCCGCGGGCGACGCGTCGCTGGTCGTGGCCGCCGGGGAGCGCGGCACGCTCGAGGTGCCGGTCGCGTGGGGCACGACGGGGGTGGACGTGCTCGCCGACGGCCGCCTGCTGGGCACCGTCCAGGCCGGGTTCACCAGCTGCGCCACCGTCGCGTGGCCGCAGGACGTGACCGTCACGGCGACGCCGCGCTGCACCCCGGGCGACAGCCCGGCGGGGCGCCCGGAGCTGGCCGTGACCCTCGCCAACGATGGCGGGTCGACGTGGAGCGCCCGCGTCGCCCGCGGCGGCACCCAGGCCTGGACCGAGGCGGTGACGCTCACGCCGGGCGAGACCCGCGAGGTCGTGGTGTCCCTCGGGCGGTGGCTGCGCGCGCCGGGCGGCTCGGTGGACGTGCAGCTCGCGCGGACCGTCGAGGGCACCGAGCACGTGGCGACCGGCAGCGCCCGGTTCGCGGGGACCTCGTGCGTGCTGGCCCGGCCGGGCGCGTCGCTCGAGGCGGGCGAGCCCGAGGCTGGCGAGGTCGACGGCGTGCCCACGTCGTCCCGGACCGTCGGCGTCGTGCTCGACAACACCGCCTCCAACGTGCCCGTGCTGTTCCGGGTGACGGACCGGGACGACGAGCCCGAGGCCGTCCGCATGGTCGCGCCCGGCGCCACCACCACGGTGGAGGTGCCCCGCGCGACCGGTGCCGAGGGCGCCGCGTACACCGTCCGGGCGGGGGAGTGGAGCACCACGCTGACGGTCGAGCCGTTCACCGCCGTCGGGTGGTGCGCGGCGCCGTGGGACGCGGCCACCGAGGCGACCGGCGGCTACGCGCCGGGTGACGTCGTCAGCCAGGACCACGAGAGCTACCGGTACCTCGGGGCCGACGGTGCCGACGGTGCCGCGACCGACGCACCGGCCGGACCCGCGACGCCCGGTGCGACGCCGGGCGGCGGGGCCAGCACGCCGGCGCCGTCGGCCACGACGCCCGCGCCGGAACCGACCGGCGGCACGACCGGCGGCACGCCGAGCAGCCCGGCCACGAGCACGACCGGCGGCACGCCGGCCGGGTCGGGGTCCGAGGCCGGGTCGCGCGCCGGCGAGCGCGCCTCGGACCGGGCCCGGGAGCGCGCCGCCGACCGGTCGCGGTTCGACCGGCCGGCCCGGGGCGGCGGTGGCGGCCGCGGCGGGCTCAGCCGCGCCGCGAGCGACCTGGCCGTGCCGGCGTTCGGCTGGTGGACGGCGAAGCCGACGGTCGGCGACGCCTGGGAGCCGCTCGGCCCGTGCGAGACGCGCTGACGCGGGTCTCTCGGCCGACGACGACTGCGGCGCCGCCCCCCGGTGGGGACGGCGCCGCAGCGTCGTTCAGGGCCGGCCCGGCCGGACCGACCGGTCAGACGATGCCGTAGAGGCGGTCCCCGGCGTCGCCGAGGCCCGGGACGATGTACTTCTTCTCGTTCAGGCGCTCGTCCACGCTGGCGACGACGACCTGCACGTCGACGCGGTCGGCCATCGCGTCCTCGACCACCTTGAGGCCCTCGGGGGCGGCGAGCAGGCAGACGCAGGTGACGTCGCGGGCGCCGCGCTGGGTGACGTAGTCGATCGCCGCGACCAGCGTGCCGCCCGTGGCGAGCATCGGGTCGAGCAGGAACACCTGGCGGCCGGTGAGGTCGTCGGGCAGGCGGTTGGCGTAGGTGACGGCCTCGTACGTCGTCTCGTCGCGCTGCAGGCCGAGGAAGCCGACCTCGGCGGTGGGCAGCAGGCGGGTCATGCCGTCGAGCATGCCCAGCCCGGCGCGCAGGATCGGGACGACGATCGGGCTCGGCGACGACAGCTTGACGCCCGTCGTCGTGGTCACCGGCGTCTCGATCTCGTGCGGCTCGGTGCGCACGTGCCGCGTGGCCTCGTAGGCGAGCAGCGTCACGAGCTCGTCCACGAGCTGTCGGAAGGTGGCGGACGGGGTGGTCCGGTCCCGCAGGACGGTGAGCTTGTGGGCGACGAGCGGGTGGTCGGCGACGTGCAGGCGCATGGGCTCACGGTACCCCGCGAGGTGTCGGGGCCCGGGAGCGCTATAGCCTTCCCTGCGTCCGGCACGTGGCCGGGCGGACGGCCTGGTGGGGGACCTCACAGGCGGGCGACGAGGAGGGCCGGGGTGCGCGACGACGGCGGGACGCGCGAGCCGCGGGGCCTGGCGCTGCCCGGGGTGAGCGGCACGTTCCCGCCGCCCACGCTCGGCGAGCGCCGGCGGGTGTGGGACGCGCTCATGGGCATGGCGCTGCACGAGGCCTCGCACGCGCCGGCCACGGGCGACGTCCCGGTCGGGGCCCTGGTGCTGGACGCGGACGGCCGGCTCCTGGGGCTCGGCCGCAACCGCCGCGAGGAGACCGGTGACCCGACGGCGCACGCCGAGGTGCTCGCCCTGCGGCAGGCCGCGGTCGGCCGCGGGGAGTGGCGGCTCGAGGGCTGCACGCTCGTGGTCACGCTCGAGCCCTGCGTCATGTGCGCCGGCGCGCTCGTCGCGGCACGGGTGCAGCGCCTCGTCCTCGGCGCGTGGGACCCCAAGGCCGGCGCGACCGGCTCCGTGTGGGACCTGGTGCGCGACCAGCGCGCCAACCACGCCGTCGAGGTGATCGGCGGCGTGCGCGAGCGGGAGTGCGCCGCCCAGCTGCGCGGGTTCTTCGAGGCGCAGCGCTGACGCCGTCCCCGGCGCGCCCCTGACGTGCGGCGTCGCGCGGGCCCGGGCGCGTGGCGTGCGGGGCGCGGTGCGCGCCGGTGCGGCACGATCGGTCCGAGCGGAGGAGGCGTGATGCGCACGAGCAACCGGATGGTGACGCGGGACGAGGTCCGGCGGGTCGTCCTCGACCCGGGGAACGTCTGGCGGATCGGCTTCGTGGTGCTCGGCATCATCGCCCTGGCCATGGTGCTGCGGTTCGTGCTCGGCCAGGGCAGCTCGCTGATCTTCATCGTGTTCGTGGCGTGGTTCGGTTCGCTGGCCATGGAGCCCGCCGTGGGCCGCCTCGCCCGGCACATGCCGCGGGGCGCGGCCACCGCGCTGGTCGCGCTGGGCGTCGTGCTGTTCCTCGCCGTCTTCTTCACGCTGTTCGGCCAGCTCATCGTCGACCAGGTCGCCAACCTCGTGCGCAGCATCCCCGACCTGGCCGAGGACCTGCTGCGGTGGGTCAACCGGCGGTTCGGCACCGACTACTCGATCGACGACCTGGTGGCGAACATCGACCTGTCGTCCGAGCGGGTCGCCGGCGTCGCCGGCCAGGTGGCGGGCGGGCTGCTGACCGTGCTCGGCTCGATCGCCGGCGGCGTGGCGAACTTCTTCATGTTCGCGCTGTTCCTGTTCTACCTGTCGGCCGACGGCCCGCGGCTGCGCCGCTGGATCGCCTCGCTGTTCCCGCCGCGCATCCAGCAGACGACGGTCGTCGTGTGGGACACCATGGCCGAGAAGACCGGCCGGTACGTCGGCGCCCGCGTGGTGCTGGCCACCGTCAACGCCACGGCGAGCGGCATCGTCTTCCTCGTCATCGGGCTGCCCTCGTGGCTGGCCCTGGCGCTGTGGACGGGCATCGTCGCGCAGTTCGTCCCCGCGATCGGCACGTACATCGCCATCGCGCTGCCCGTGCTCGTCGGGCTGCTCAGCGACAACGCCTGGCTGGGCATCATCGTGCTGGCCTGGGGCATCCTCTACCAGCAGGTGGAGAACCTCACGATCGAGCCGCGCATCAGCGCCCGCGCCGTCAACGTCCACCCCGCGGTGAGCTTCGCGTCCGTGATCCTCGGGACGTCGATGTTCGGCGTCGCGGGCGCGCTGCTCGCCATCCCGGTGGTGGCCATGCTGCTGACGCTGCTCGACCTGTACCGCACGCGCTACGACCTGCTGCCCGAGCTGGCCGCGGACGACGGCGGCCGGGGCCCGGGCGACGACGAGCCGGGCGAGGCGGGCGGCGACTCCCGTGACGCCAGGGGCGCGCCCGCCGGCAACGGCTCCGACGCCGGCTAGGCATACGGCTAGAGCGGCGCGACCCGCACGCCGAACACCTGCCGCAGCGCCCGGCGCGCGGCGTGCCAGCCGGCCATCCCGTGCACGCCCGGCCCGGGCGGCGTCGACGACGAGCAGAGGTAGGCGCCGCCGGCCCGGTACGGGTCGAGCGATGCCGTCGGGCGGGCGATCATCCGCCACATCGTCACGGAGCCGCCGGAGATGTCGCCGTCGAGGTAGGCCGGGTTGTGGTGCTCCATCTGCGCCGCCGGGGTGCACCGCGCGGCGACGACGACGTCCCGGAAGCCGGGCGCGAACCGCTCGATCTGCGCCACCACCGGCTCGGTGACGTCGACGTCGGAGCCGGCCGGCACGTGCGCGTACGTCCACAGCGGGCGCAGCCCGCCCACCTCGCGGCCCGCGTCGACGACCGTCGGGTCGCTCACCAGCACCACCGGCCGCTCCGCGTGCCGGCCGGACACCACCGCGGCGTCCGCGCGCACCATCTCGTCCCGCGTCCCGGCCACGTGCACCGTGCCGGCGCGGCGCACCTCGGGGTCGGCCCACGGCACGGGGCCGTCCAGCACGAGGTCCACCTTCGCAGCGGCGGCGCCCCGCGGGAAGCGGTCCAGCGCGCGGCGGGTGCGCTCAGGAACGGCGTCGCCGACCACCTGCAGCAGCGTGCTGGGCGGCGTGTCGAAGAGGTAGGCGCGGGCGGGCGGCAGGTCGGCGCGGCTGCGCACCGGGTGGTCGGTGACCACCGTGCCGCCGTGGGCCTCGAGGTCGGCCAGCAGCGCCGCGACGATCGCGCCGGACCCGCCGCGCGGGATCGGCCAGCCACCGTCGAACCCCCGCCCGGGCGCGCCGTCGGCACCCTCGGGGGCGGCGTGGGCGAGCGACGCCAGCAGCAGCGCGGTGCCCGCGCCCGCGAGCGACGGCAGCCGGGTGATGGTGTGCGCGGCGACGCCGGTGACGAGCGCGGCGGCCTCGTCGCCCCGGAACCGCAGGTTCCACGCCGCCGTGCCCTGCTCGAGCAGGCGCCGCCCGAACCGCACCGCCGCATCCGGCCGGAAGCCCGGCGGGAGCGATCGGTGGTCGCCGAGGGCGAGCGCGGTGGACTCGCGCCACTGCCGCGCGAGCGGGCCCAGCAGGCCGCGCCACGCGGTGGCGTCGGGGCCGAGGCGCTCCGCCGTCCGCTCCACCGAGCGGTAGGCGACGGCGGCGCGACCACCGGGCAGCGGCTGCGCGAACTGCACCTCGGGCGTCAGCAGCTCCACGCCGTGCGCCCGCAGGTCGAACGCGCCGAAGAACGGCGACGCCCAGCCCATGGGATGGACGGCGGAGCAGATGTCGTGCACCACGCCGCCGGCGAGGCCGAGGTCCAGCGTGCGGGCGCCGCCGCCCGGCGTCGGGCGCGCCTCCAGGACGGTGACGCGCAGCCCGGTCCGCGCGAGCGTGACGGCGGCGGCGAGCCCGTTGGGGCCGGAGCCGACGACGACGGCGTCGTCCACGTGCACCTCCTCGGGGGCCTCTGCGGCGGGCCGCCGCGCGCCCCTCATCCTGCCGGGGGCCGCGGGGCGTCGCGAGCGGGCCTCGCCGGTGGCCGGCGGGACCGCGCCGTCGGGCGAGCGCAGGTGGGCGAGCGCCGGTCGGCGCCGGCGGGTCGGCGCCGGCGGGTCAGCGCCGGCGGGTCAGAGGAGCTCGGCGAGGCGCGTGAGCGTCTCGGAGACGCCGGCGTCGACCTTCACGGTGGCCAGCGGGTCGCCGCGGGTCTCGCCGCGGTTGACGATGACGACCGGCTTGCCGGCCTTCGACGCGTGCCGCACGAACCGCAGCCCGCTCATCACGGTCAGCGACGTGCCGGCGACCAGCAGCGCGTCGGCCTCGTCGACCATCGCGTAGGCGCGGTCGACCCGCTCGCGCGGCACGGTCTCGCCGAAGTAGACGATCTCGGGCTTGAGGACGCCGCCGCAGAACTCGCAGGGTGCGGGCACGAAGTGGCTGGTGCGCTCGATGACGGCGTCGGCGTCGGGGGCGATCTCGACGTCCTCCACCGACAGCCCGCCGGCCAGGACCTCGTCGAGGAAGCGCGGGTTGAGCGCCTCGAGCCGCTGGGCCAGGTGCGCGCGCGAGACGACCCGGCCGCACTGCAGGCAGACGACCCGGTCGTAGCGGCCGTGCAGGTCGATGACGTGGCGGGAGCCGGCGTCCTCGTGCAGCAGGTCGACGTTCTGGGTGATGAGGCCGTGCACGACGCCGCGCTCCTCGAGCGCGGCCAGGGCGCGGTGGCCGGCGTTCGGGTAGGTGCGGTGCACGTGCTGCCAGCCGACGTGGTTGCGCGCCCAGTAGTGGCGGCGGAACGCCTCGTCGCCCACGAACTGCTGGTACGTCATGGGGTTGCGCGGCGGGGACTCGGGGGAGCGGTAGTCCGGGATGCCGGAGTCGGTGGAGACCCCTGCGCCGGTGAGGGCGGTGACCGTCAGCCCGCGCAGCACGCGGGCGGCGTCCTCGACCGTGCCGTGATGGACCACCGCGTCCTCCGGCAGCGTCCAGGTGCGCTGCTGGTAGGTGGGGGCGAGGGGCCGCGGGACGGGTTGCACGCTCTCGACCGTACTCGCGGGCCTGCGGGCTCGCCGTGAGGTGCCCCACCGTGCGCCGAGGGTGAAACGGCCCCGCGCGCTGCGGGTCCCTGGCGGTCCGAGACAGAGGGGTCTGTCTCGGACCGCCAGGGACCCGCACCGGGCTCAGGCCGACGTGCCGGCGGTGGTTCCGGTGTCCGTGTCCGTGTCCGTGCCCGTGCCCGGGGCCTGGCCCGGCCGTCCGCCGCCGCCCATGCCCCCGCCCATGCCGCCGGACAGGCCGTCCTCGGCGGCCGCCGAGGCCAGCGTCTGCCCGTCGGCCTGCACCGTGTACGTGGCGCCCGAGGTGACGTCCGGGCTGGTGAACGCGATCGAGGCGGCGTCCTGGGTGAGCGCGAAGGTCGCCAGCTCGGTGCCGTCGTCGGCCACCAGGGTCACCGACGAGCCGGCCGCGACCGTGCCGTCGAGCGTCGTGCCGACCCACGCGCTGCCGGTCACCTGCCCGGTGGCGGCGTTGCCGGTGGCCAGCACCGTGCCGCCGGAGACGGTCACCGTGCCGTTGGCGTCGATCGCGCCCTCGCCGCCGCCGGAGCCGGCGGGCACCTCCAGCAGGCTCGTGCCGCCGGAGACCTCGACGACGCCGTTGGAGTCGAGCGCGTCCGCCCCGGCCACGGCGTGCACGCTGCCGCCGGTGATCGTGAGCGACGCGCCCTCCTGGGCGGACATGTCGCCGCCGCCCCCGCCCGGGCCCTGGCCGGTATCGGCGGCGGCGTCGTCGGACGTGTCGGTCGAGGCGTCGGTCGTCGACCCGTCCGTCGACTCCTCGGCCTCCTTCACCGTGGCGTTGAAGGCGTCGTCGGTGGCGGTGACGTCCACGGTGCCGCCGGACACGGCGATGACCGCCGCCTCGACGCCCTCCTCGGACCCGGTCACGGTGAGCGTGCCGTCGACGACGGCGACGTCGGTGAACCCCTGCACGCCGTCCGACCCCGCCTGGACGGTGGCCTCTCCGCCGAGCAGCGCCACGTAGCCGGCGGTGGCGTCGTCGTCCGCGTCGGACCTCAGGCCGTCGCCGCCGGCCTCGAGCGACAGCGTGCCACCCGTGACCACCAGGTAGTCCTTGCCGCGCACGGCGTCGTCGGCGGCCGTGACGGTGATGTCGCCGGCCGCGACCACCAACCCGTCCTTGCCGGTGATGCCGTCGTCCGCGTTGCCGACCACCTCGAGCGCGCCGGTGCCGGAGATCGCCATGTCGGCGGTCGAGTACAGCGCGGCGTTCGCGGCGTTCTCCGAGGTGGTGTCGGCGTAGGTGGTGGCGTCCTCGAGCCGGTTGGTCGAGCCGTCGGCGAGGACGACGGCGACCTGGTCGGCGTCCTGCACGTCGATCGCGGCGCCGGTGGTGCTGGTGACGTCGGCGCCGTCGAGCACGAGCCGCACGACGCCGTCGGCGGTACTGGCCACGACGACCTGGCCGTCGTCGAGCGTGCCGGAGAGGCGGTAGGTGCCCGGCGCGGTGATCGTCACCGTGGAGCCGTCCACCGTGACGCCGTCACCGCCGGCGGTGGCGGAGTCGCCGGACAGCGTCACGGCCACCTCGTCGGCGGCGTCCCAGGTCTCGTCGGCGAGCGCGGCGGTCTCGGAGTAGGCGAGGTTGGCGTCGAGGACCTCCTGGGCGGTCTGGCCGACGGAGCTGGCCACGGAGGTGTTCTCGGTGCCGGTCCCAGTGCCGGTGCCGCTCGTGGCGGTGGAGCCCTGGGCGACGCTGCAGCCGGTCAGGGCGGCGACGGCGAGGGTGCCGGCGGTGGTGAGGGCGGCCATCCGGTGGGTGGTGCTGCGGGCGGTGCTGCGGGCGGTGCGGCGGGTGCGAGCGTTCATGGGACGTCCTTCGGGCTCAGGCGGGGCAGGGGACGACGTCGGCCAGGTGACGACGGCGCAGGCGGCGCCACGGGGCGTCGGGGAGGTCGGGGCGCAGCACGGCCAGGCCGGTCGCGTACTTGGAGATGCGGTCGGGGCGGTGGCCCGCGCGCCACAGCAGGCGGTCGGCGGCGGACGGGGCGGAGCCGGTCTTGGTCTCCACGACGACGAGGTCGCCGGCGGCGGCCTGCGCGGTGGGCGCGGCGTCGTCGAGCAGCGTCCACACCAGCCCGGTGTCGACGGTCATCCGCGCGTCGGGCAGCAGCAGCGTGGTGCGCCGGTAGCGGGTGCGTAGGGTCGGGACGAGCGGCGCGGCGGCGAGGTCGGGCAGGTCCGCCGCGGCGAGCCGGTCGGCGACGAAGCCGCGGCCGGCGCCGAGGGACGCGTCGTCGTCATGCGGCAGGCGCTCCTTGACGGTGACGCCGCGGGCCGCGCGGGTCTTGACCTCCACGAAGCACGCGCCGGTGTCCACGTACCGGCGGGTGCGCACCTTGAACCGGCGCCGACGGCGCGTGGCGGCCTGCCGGAAGGCCGCGAGGCTGACGGTGTCGAAGTAGGTCGACTCGTAGCCGAAGTCCCGCTCGTCGTCGATCTCCAGCACGCGGGCGGCCGGGGCGAGCGCGGCGAGCAGGCCGCGGGCCTCGTCGGCGGTGAGCACGTACTTGCGGTCGGTGCGGGTCATGAGCCCGGCGCGGGCGGTCAGCTCGTCGAGGCCGACGGCGGGCGCACCGGCGACCGGTGCGGTCACCGCGGCCGCGGGGCCGTGCGTCGGGCCTCCCGTCGGGCCGGTCACCGGGTCACCGCCCCGGCCGCGTGCTGCGGGGCCTGGACGGGCTGCGCCGCGCGGGCCTCGTAGCGGACCTCCACCCACGTGGAGTCGTTGACCAGGTCGAGGCGCTGCACGGAGAGGGAGCGCACCTGGCCGCCGAGCAGCTGCTCCAGATGGGCGACGAGCGCGGTGCGGTCGGCGATCGCGCGGTCCAGCACCACCAGCTCGGAGCGGTGCCGCGCCATCAGGCGGGGGTGGTCGGCCACCAGCATCACGGCGACCACCAGGGCGGACCCGGCGATGCCGAGCCAGCCGGCCGCCGAGCCGAGACCGCCGAGCAGGCCCAGGGCGAGCGCGGCGAAGTAGTAGGCGACCTCCGTCTGGGACAGCTCGGTGGAGCGCAGCCGGATGATCGACAGCACGCCGAACAGCCCGAGGCCGAGCCCGGCCGCGACGGCGCTCGCGGACAGCACCGAGGCCACCGCCAGCACGCCGACGTTGACGCCGAGGTAGGCGGCCACGAGGTCGCGGCGGTGGTGGCGGCGGAAGTAGACGACGGTGAGCAGGATGACGGCGACGAGGTCGACGGCGTACAGGAGGATCGGCGGCATGCGGTGCTCCGAGGGGGTCGGCCCGGGGCTCGCGCCCCGGGTGTTCATGCGGTGTTGACCCGGAGTTCATCCCACCGACCCGGTGCCGCCCTGGGGCGCGCCTCCACAGGGCCTGGGAAACCCGGTCGGGATCCGTGCAGGTCTCGGGCGCACGGCTTCGTGGAGCGCGCCGGGAAGCGCTGCTGGCCGGACCGTCCGGCGTCGCTTTTGGTTCAGAAGGGGTGACCGGGTATCCTCGGACGGCCGGTGTGACCGGCGAGGTAGCGTGTCCGAGCGGCCTAAGGAGCACGCCTCGAAAGCGTGTGTGGGTGAAAGTCCACCGTGGGTTCAAATCCCACCGCTACCGCCGATCGAAGGGTCCCGACCGCAGAATTCTGCGGATCCGGGACCCTTCGTCGTTCCCCGCACTACACATTCACTGCGCTTTGCCCTCTGCGCGAGTGTCCGTCGATGCCTGCGCAACGAGCATGTCGATGATGACGCGGAGGTCCGGAGCGATGTGGGTCCGCTTCACGTAGTGACGCACGGTGGTCGCCTCGCCGGCATGGCCGAGAAGTGCTGTCGCGTTGGCGACCGTGGTGCTGTTCGCTACCAGGGTCGCTACGGTGCGCCGGAAGTCGTGTGGCGTCACCTTGGTGCTGATTCCCGCCTGAGTCTCGCGGAGCTGATCTCGGACGCGGCCCGGAGATCGCGGCGTGCCCTTCGTGGAGGGAAGTATCAGGTCGTCCGGGCCGCCGTCGAGCCCGAGGTCGAGCGCCTCGTTGACCGCTGTCACGACGAAGTCCGGCAGCGTGATCGTGCGCCGGGAGGAGTCCGACTTGGGCTTGGGCTGGCGGATCAGCCGCCCGTTCGCCCTTACGACGGTTCCTGTCACCGTGAGTGTCGGGACCGCGGCGTCCAGATCGAGGTCTGATGCCCGCAGCGCCAGACACTCGCCAATTCGTACGCCTGTGCCGAGCATGGTGTCGGCGATCTGCGGCAGCAGCGTGATGTTGCGGCGGCCTCGACGGAGAGCTGGCCTGTTCTCCCACTGCCGCACGGCCTTGCGCAGCAGTCGATGTCCTCGAGCGCGATCGTCCGGACCTCGTCGCGCTTCGGTTTGCGGACCGTCACGGCGTCGCGGACGGGATTGGACGGCGCCGCGCCGTAACGGACGCACATCATCATGACCTGCGACATCACGTTGCGAGCCTGGCGAGCGGTATCAAACCTCTTCAGTCGGATGGTGCCTGCTCCGAGGACTTGTTCGCCGTGGTGCCCGTGTCCGGGACCATGTAGTGATGCCTGCGGCCCTGGCCGTCCCGGTGCTGCCGCAGCAGGTACCCGGGCGGTGCGGAGCTGGGCCGCCTGTTCTCGGGCAGGTTCGCCAGCCGAAAGCGCTCGCGCTCCTCAGGGGTCGCGTAAGGCGGCAACCCGGTCTGCGCCGGCCCGAACACCCGGTACATGAGGCGGTTGAACCGCTCCCAGCGCGTGTGCTTGAACGGGACGGGCGCCGAGGGCGCTGAGCTCTTGCCGCTGCTCACCCCTTGTCCTTCCTCGATTGCGGCCGAGTCCTCGCGCGGCTCGTTGACTTGGTCCGCCATGTCGGACGTCCTCTCCTCTGGTCTCTGGCTCAAGGCTCGGCCGAGTGACTGCGCCACGATCCCTGCTGCTCGCGTTACTCTTGCATCCTTGGTGCACCAAGAATTGGAGCGTATCCCATGCGGGGAAGGTCCTGACAATGAGCGACGTGAGTGACGAATCTGACCCCCTTGCGTTGGAGAGACAGGTTTGCTTCGCCTTGTCGATCGCGGCGCGCAGCGTGGTGGCGGTCTACCGCCCGGTCCTCGAGCCGCTCGGGCTGACGCACCCCCAGTACCTGGTCATGCTCGCCCTGTGGCAGCACGCCCCCCTGTCGTTGAAGGAGCTCAGCCGGCTGCTCCTGCTCGACCCCGGGACCCTGTCTCCGTTGCTCAAGCGTCTGGAGGCGATCGGCTACATCCGGCGCGAGCGGGACCGGACGGACGAACGCGCTCTCGCCGTCACCCTGACCCCCGACGGGCAGGCGCTTCGCCAGCAGGCCGAACTCGTCCCGGCCACGATCATCGACCGCCTGGGCATGAGCTTGCAGGAGTTGCAGACCCTGCACAGCGCTCTGACTGAGGTCATCGCTGCGGCCACCACACACGCAAAGGTCGAAGCAGCCGATTGATCTGGGCCACGTAGGGACCGGGAAGCGCACCAAGGGCGGCTCCGAACATCTCGGAACCGCCTCACGCTTGGTCGCCCATTACGGCATCGCCGGGAGCTCGCCCAACCACGCAGATTCGAGTTCCGCGCATCGTCTTGCCGTCCGGCCCAGCACCGATCGCCGAGCATCCGGTCGTCTCCACCCCCACGTCAAGGGCGCCTTCGGCGTCGCTACGCGATGGGCTGCGCCCACCCTGGGCCCCGGGGCTCCGACCGCCTCTCGTGCTCCGCTGTCGGTACAGCGCCTCGCAGTGTCCCCACCTCGTAGAGGTCTCCACTTACCCTCCGCTTTGGCGTCCAGACGGGTGCTTCCACAGGGAACGCCATCCAACCGATGCCACGGTTTCCCCGCAGGTCAGTGCCGAGCTCGCCCAGCCGAAGGGCCCCGCACCGCTGGTGCGGGGCCCTTCGTCGTTCACGAGTGCGCCGTCGGCTCGTTCGGCGCGTCCTCGGGGCGCCGTCGGCTCGTTCGGCGCGTCACGCCCTCGCCGGCCGCCACTCGCGACGGGTCGCGCCGATCCAGAAGACGAGGAAGAGCGCGAGCTCCCACACCTCGGTCCAGAAGACCGCGTAGGGCACGTCGCGCCAGATGCAGAGCCCGCCGACCACGAGCCCGATCCACATGGCGACGGTGATGCCGAGGAAGAACCGCCTGCCCGCGCGCGTGTCGGCAGGCCTGTCGGCGGCGGTCCGGAGCCTGCCGGGAAAGGCGTGGCTCGCCGCGGCGAACGAGAGGTTGAGCACGAGCAGCCCCGCGGCGGCGAAGTGGACGAGGTCGAAGATCGACCGGTCGAGCAGCACCTCCCTGCCCAGGACCATCGCGACGACCACGACGACGAGCAGGATCTCGGCCAGCCAGGAGATCCCGATGAGGACGTTCGCCAGGGTGGTCTGCTCGCTCAGCCGGAAGCGGGTCCACCTCATCAACGTCATGTCCATGACGACGAAGACGGCGGCGAGCAGCACGAACGTGCCCACGGCGATCCGGAGGTTCTGCAGCAGCTCCGCGCTGCTCACCGCCTGCTCCAGGCCTGCGGCCTCGGCGGCCCTGGCGGTCGCGAGCAGCTGGGGGAAGGAGTTGGGCACCAGGGCGACGAAGAAGGTGTTCGCCCCCGCGAAGTTCAGCGCGTAGTCCTCGAGCTTCGAGTCGCCCTTGTAGGCCACCATGCAGATCCCGGCGGCCATGAGCCCGCCGACGAACACGTCCCGCAGCGGACCGCCGTAGTAGTCGCTGATGGACTCGAGGACCTCGTGCCGGACGGCCCAGACGACGAAGATCGCCAGGAGGAGCCAGACGGCCGGGAGCAGGGCGATCAGCCGCACGTACCGGTAGACCGCGCTCGCACGGTCCTCGGCGGGCCCGACCGCGGTCGTCGACATGGGACCACGGTACTGAGCGGGCGTGGCCGGTGCCCCGCGCCCACGTCCGCACGAGGGCGGGGACGACGCCGAGCGTCGGAGTTTCCCGGCGAACCAGGCCCGGAAGCCGGGGAACTCCGACGCTCGAGCGGGGCGCGCCGGCCGCGGCCGCCGGCGCGGCGCCGTCAGGCGATGAGCGACTGCCCGCCGTCGACGAACACCTCGGTGCCGGTCACGTGGCTCGCCGCGTCCGACACCAGGTAGGCGATGGTGTCGGCGACCTGCGCCGCGACGCCCGGCTCCTGGCCCGTCAGCGGGATCTGCCCCTCCGGGAACTCGGCCGGCACGCCGAGGTCCTCGGTGTTCCGCTGCTCGGTGTTGTCGTCGATCTCGGTGTCGATCGCGCCGGGGCACACGGAGTTGACCCGCACGCCGCGCGGGCCGAGCTCGACGGCGGCCATGCGCGCGAACGCCACCTGGCCGGCCTTGCTCGTCGCGTAGGCGGACGCGCCGGAGTTGCTGAACGTGCGGGTGCCGTTGATCGACGCGACGACCACGACCGCGCCGCCCTGCCGCACGAGCAGCGGCAGGGCGTACCTCACGGTGAGGAACGTGCCGGTGAGGTTGGTGGAGATCGTGCTGTCCCACTCCTCCGGCTCCAGCTCCTCGAGCGGTGCCCAGACGCCGTTGACGCCGGCGTTCGCGACGACGGCGTCGAGCCGGCCGAGCTCCTGCTCGACGCGGTCGATCACGTCGCGCACCGCGGCGGCGTCCGCGACGTCCGCGGCCACCGGGAGCGCCTTGCCGCCGTCACGGCGGATCTCCTCCGCGACGTCGTCCGCGCTCTCCTGCCGGTGCCCGAGCGCGACCACCGTGGCGCCCTCGCGCGCGAGGCGCACCGCCGTGGCGCGCCCGATCCCCGACCCCGCGCCCGTGACCAGCGCGACCTTGCCCTCCATCGTCATGGTGCCCCCTCGTGCTCTCGGCGCTTCTCTCGGCGCCGTCGACGCTAACGACGGCGCCGGGGCCACGCGCGCGGAGCGGCGGTGCGGCGGTGCGAGGCGGGCGGTCTCTGGGCCGCCGACGCGTTGCCGACGCATCCCGACGCATGGTTCAATGAGTCAACACATTGATTCATTGGAGGCATGATGGCGGCACTCGCCCTGTTGGTCGTGGCACTGGTCGTCGCCCTGGTGGCGATCGTGGTGCTGCTGGTGCAGACCGCGCGCCACCGGCCGGCGGCCACGACCGACGCGGTGCTCGAGTCCGCGCGCCGACACGAGGCGCTGGTCTCGACGTGCGCGGCCGTGGCCGCCGTCGGCGTCGTGATGGTGGTCTGGCAGGTCGAGCTCGGCATCCCGCGGGACCTCGGCGAGGTGGCCCGCTTCACCTCGCCGTTCCTCGGCGCCGTCGTCCTCTGCGTCGCGCGCGGCGTCGGCGAGCGGTTCTGGCCGCGGCCCACCGGGTCGGTGCGGCGGGCTCCGCTCGCGCGGCGGACCGTGGTCGGCGTCGCCGGCCGGCGCCTGCCGGTGCTCGCCGCCACGGTCGCGCTCGGGATCGTCGCCGTCGTCGTCTACGGCGTCACCAGCACCGACGACGGCCGCGCCGTCGCCAAGGAGTCGGTGCTGGGTCCGGACGGCTCGGTCGTCGAGTGGGGGCAGTCGGGCCCGTACCCGGGCTGGGTCTTCGGCATCCCGGTCGGCCTCGCCCTGGCGGTCGTCCTCGCGGCGACCGTGGCCGCCCTCCGGGTCATCACCCGTCGCCCGGCCCTGGCGGTGGTGCCGGCCGAGCAGGACGACGCCGTGCGCCGCACGAGCGCCGCCCGGCTCCTGGCCGGCGTCCAGGCCTGGACCGGTGGCGCGCTGGCGCTGATGATGCTCACCGCCGCCGTCGCGCTGCTGAGCGCCGGGCACCCGGTGGCCGCGGCCTCCTCCGCCGTCGTCGGCCTGGCGACCGGCCTCGGGTCGGTGGTGGTGGCCGTGACGGCGCTCCCCGCCCGCCCCGTCGCCGGCCGGCCCCTGCCCGAGACGGTCGGGGGCGGGGCGTGACCACGGAGCTGCGGGTCGACCTCGACGCGGCGACGCCCGTCTACGAGCAGGTCCGCGCGCAGGTGGCGGCGCTCGTGGCGGTCGGCGCGCTGCGCCCCGGCGACCGCCTGCCCGCCTCCCGCGACCTCGCCCGCGACCTGGGCGTCGCCGTCGGCACGGTCCAGCGGGCGTACCGCGAGCTCGAGGCGCAGGGCGTCGTGCGGTCGCGCCGCCGCGCGGGGACCGTGATCACCGAGGACGTGTCCGCCGCCCGGCGCGCCGCCGAGGCGGTCGCGGCCACGCTGCTCGACGACGTGCGCAGCGTCGTCCGCAAGGCCCGCGAGCTGGGGGTCGACGACGCCGAGCTGCTGACGCTCGTGCGCGGGGCGCTGGCCGAGCGGCCCTGACGCCGTCGGTGCCTCCGCCGCCGGCGTCGGGTGCCGCTAGGCCGCCGGCCGCGGCGCGGACCCGTCGAGCGCCGGCGCGTCGACGACGGGCAGCCGCCCGCCACGGATCTCCACCGGGCGCGGGGCCGGCGCGCGGCGCCGGGCACGGGCGTCGTCGACGACGGCGCGCACCAGCCCCGGCACGAAGTCGCGGCCGCGCCGCACGCACCAGGGCAGCCCGGCGAGCGCGAGCCACGCGAGCTGCGCGCCGGTCGACGGCGCCGCCGGGCCGGGCGCCATCGCGCCGAGCAGCTCCCGCGCCTCGGCGATCGCCCGGGCCCGCGTGTCAGCACGAGCGCTGGCCATGCCCCGCGCTCGTGCTGACACCAGCCCGCGCCCCACGGGCGTGTCAGCACCAGCGCCGGCCATGCCCTGCGCTGGTGCTGACAACGGGGCCTCGGCAGCCGGAGCCGCAGCCGCCGCCGGCGCCGCAGCCGCCGGGAGCTCGGGCAGCACGATCACGCCGGCCCGGTCGAGCGCCACGGCCGCCACCGCCGCCAGCGCCCGGTGCCCGGCCGGGGAGGGGTGCACCCGGTCGGCGTGCCAGGCCGCGCGCCCGGCCAGCCGCGCGGCGTCGCCCACGTCGACGACCACCACGCCGCCGCGGCCCCGTCCGTCGTCGATGCCCGGGCCCCGGTCGGTCCCGGGGGCGGCGCGCGACGCCCGCAGCGCGCCCAGCTCCGAGACCGTGCCCGGCCGCGACGCCCGCGCCACGGCGTCGACCACCGCGTTGACCGCGGCCACCCGGTCCCGCATGACCCGGCGCACCACCGGCGGCATCACCTCGAACAGCCCGATCGCGGGCAGCCGCGCCAGCACCACCGTGGCCCCGACGTCGCGCAGGGCGGTGACGGCGGTGGACAGGTCGCGCGCCACGGCGTGGGCGGAGAAGTCGGAGCGCAGCACGTCGTTGCCGCCGACGACGACGGTCGCGACGTCGGGCAGCAGCGCCAGCGCCTGCGGCAGCTGCTCGGCGACGACGTCGCGGGCGCGGGCGCCGTCGCTCGCGAGGTTGACGAAGCGGGAGGCGCCGGCCAGCTCGGCGAGCCGCCCTGCCCAGCCGATGGACGGCGGCACGGCCCGGTCCACGCAGTCGCCCACCCCGCGGGTGATCGAGTCGCCGAGGGCGACGACGACGGGCCCGTCGCCACGATCGGCTGCCGGCGCGGAGGCGCGCACGGGCCGGCCCGCGGCGCTCGCGCTGCCGCGCTCGCGCGGCAGCGCGAGCGACTCGGCGACGATCGCGACCCTCACGCCGTCAGGACACCCGCGGCGGGTGACCGGCGGGCGGCGGCGCCGCGTCGTGTCGAGGAAGGGCCGACGAAGGTTGGCCGAACAACGGCGGAACGCCGGGCCAACCGGGCCGGCGGCGCGCGGCCGCGGGGCGTCGCCCGCCGGCCCGCCGGGCGTCGTCGCCGTCAGCCGCCCCGCCGGTCGCCGTCAGCCGTGCGCGGCGGCCACCTCCACGCGCGGGCGCCGGCTGGCGGCCAGCACCCCGAGCCGCCACAGCGCCCCGGCCAGCAGCACCACCAGCCCGGCGTTGCGCAGCGCCGCGGCGACGACCATCCACGGCTCGCCGGCGAGGAATTCCCCGTACGCGACGGGGTAGAGGACCTGGGTGCCGAGCGCCACGAGCAGCATCCCGGCCGCGGGCGGCGACCACACGTGCCGCGCGCCCGGCCCGGCGAGCACCAGTGCCGCCGCGACGGGCGGGCCGATCCAGGCGATGAACTGTGGCGAGCCGACCTTGTTGAACACGATGAGGGCCAGCAGCTCCGCCGCCGCGGCGAGCAGGAGCACGTCCGCGGCGAGGTCCGGCCGGCGTCGGGCGGCCATCCACGCCAGCGCGGCCACGGCCAGCACCGCCACGGGCAGCAGGCCGTCCAGCGCGGAGGCGACCTGCCGGGCGGCGTCGCCCTGCACCTCGTAGGTGTAGATGACGTCGTTGTAGGCGATCCGCACGGTCGGGTCCCACAGCCGCGCCACGCTGAACCAGGTGGCCGCCACGGACTCGGCCTGCAGCGTCCGTGCCTCCTGCTGGCCGAACACGCTCCACGCGCGCTCGCCGGCTCCGCCGAGCAGCGCCAGGCCCACCACCGCCACGCTGACCAGCGCGCCCGGGACGACGACCTCGCGCAGCAGGTCGCGCCCGCGCCGCGCGGTCGCGGCCAGGGCGACGACGACGGCGCCCGGCGCGATCTTGATCCACGCGCCGAGCGTGGCCACCGCCGCCGCGACCGCCGGGCGGGGGCCCGCCCACAGCAGCGCGAGCACGATGATCGGGGCGACGACGCCGTCGAGCCGGCCCAGGAAGATGGGTCCCAGCGCGACGAGGAACAGCAGCCACCACCACGCGGCCACCCGCCCGCGCGGCGCCGAGCGGGCCAGCCGCCACACGGCCACGGCGTCGAGCGCGACGACGAGCGCCGTCCACACCACCTCGTAGCCCAGCGTGGAGACCGTCACGAGCGCGGGCAGCGTCACGGGGACCAGCGCGGCGGCCGGGTAGACCCAGTCGTAGTCGAGCACCGGCCACTGGCCGGTCGACAGGCCGTTGCGGGCCCACCACTCGTAGAGCGTGACGTCCCCGTAGATCTGGCCGCGCCACGACACCGCGTCCAGCACCAGCCACAGGTGCGCCAGCACGAAGCCGGCGGCGAGCGCCGGGCCGGACAGGACGGCGCGCTCCAGCGCCGCGCGCGGGCCGGCGGGCCGGGCGGCGGCGCCGGGCGTCACGGTGCGCCGGACGGTGTCGCGCTCGGTGTCGCGCTCGGTGTCGCGCTCGGTGTCGCGCTCGGTGTCGCGCGGGGGCTCGGGGGGCACGGCCACATGGTGTCAGACGCCGCTGCGGCGCTGCCGTGAGCCCGCCGAGATAGAGAGCCATCTTGCCGAGATAGAGAGGTCCGGGGCCTCTCTATCTCGGCGCGCGGCCTCTCTATCTCGGCGGCTGGAGTGAGCAGGCCGGCACAGGTTTCGGATAACCGAAACCTGTGCCAGGATCGGTGTCCACGCAGGTGACGAGGGTGCCGCTGGAGGGGGTCGCAGGTGAGCCAGGCTGCCGCGCACGAGGGTGTCGAGGCCGCGCCGGGACGGGGCGCGCCGCGGCTGCCGAAGGGCGGCCCGACGTCGGTGGCGCGCATGCGGGTCGTCGCTCTGCTCGGCCCGGCGTTCGTCGCGGCCATCGCCTACGTCGACCCCGGCAACGTGGCGGCCAACCTCACCGCCGGCGCACGGTACGGCTACCTGCTCGTGTGGGTGCTCGTGGCGGCGAACGTCATGGCCGTGCTCGTGCAGTACCTGTCCGCCAAGCTCGGCGTGGTCACCGGCCGCTCGCTGCCCGAGGTGCTGGGGGAGCGGCTGCCGCGCCCGGCACGCCTGGCGTACTGGGGGCAGGCGGAGGTGGTCGCCGCGGCCACCGACCTGGCGGAGGTCATCGGCGGCGCGATCGCGCTGTACCTGCTGTTCGGCGTGCCGCTCGTGGTCGGCGGCCTCATCACCGGCGTCGTCTCCCTGGTGCTGCTGGCGCTGCAGGCGCGCCACGGGCAGCGGGCGTTCGAGCAGGTCGTCACCGCCATGCTCGCCGTGCTCGCGATCGGCTTCTGCGCCGGCCTGCTCTTCGCGCCGCCCGACGCCGGCAGCGTGCTCGGCGGGCTCGTGCCGCGCCTGGAGGGCGCGGACTCGCTGCTGCTCGCGGCCTCGATGCTCGGCGCCACGGTGATGCCGCACGCCATCTATCTGCACTCCTCGCTGGCCCGCGACCGCGTCGCGTACGACGTCGCGCAGCGCCGCCGGCAGGGCCTGCCACCCGAGCTCGCCCGCGGCGCGTCCACCCGGCGCCTGCTGACGGCCACCCGGTGGGACGTGGTGCTCGCCCTGGTGCTGGCCGGTGGCGTCAACATCGGGATGCTGCTGCTCGCGGCGTCGGCGCTGCACGGCACGGGCGTCGCCGGCACGGACACCATCGAGGGCGCGCACGCGGCGATCACCGCCGCGCTCGGCCCGGCCGTCGGCCTGCTGTTCGGGATCGGGCTGCTGTGCTCGGGCCTGGCCTCGACGTCGGTGGGCGCCTACGCCGGCGCCGAGATCATGGCGGGCCTGCTCAATGTGCGGGTGCCGCTGCTCGGCCGGCGGCTGGTGACGCTGGTCCCGGCGGTGCTGCTGCTGGCCACAGGGCTGTCGCCCACGTGGATGCTCGTGGTGAGCCAGGTGGTGCTGAGCTTCGGGATCCCGTTCGCGATGATCCCGCTGGTGGTCCTGACCCGGCGCCGCGACCTGCTCGGGGAGCACCGCAACGCGCTCGGCACCCAGGTGCTCGCGGGGCTGGTCGCGGGCGTCATCGTGGTGCTCAACGTGACGCTGCTCGTGCTGACGTTCGCGGGCGCCTGACGCGGCGCACCGCCCCGGCGGCCGGCGCGCCGCCGTTGATACGCGGTATCGCTTGACGTGAGACGCCGTTGCGGAGAAGCATGAGAGGGACGCAGCAGCCCCTCGACGAAGCGGAGCACCGATGACCGCCGCCCGGCCCCCGATCATGCCCGGGGTCACCGCCCCCGACTACGACGTCTCCCAGCCCCTCGACGTCGACTACCTCGGCGCGTTCGCCGACGTCACGCCCGAGGAGCAGGCCCACCGGCTCGCGGTGCGCCAGTTCGTGCAGGCGGAGGTGCTGCCGGTCATCGACGGCTACTGGGAGCGCGCCGAGGTGCCGTTCGACCTCGTCAAGCGGATGGCCGACCTCGACCTCCTGCGCGACGGCGTCGACGTGCCCGGCCGCCCGCGCATCTCGCTCATGGCCGAGGGCCTGGCCAGCATGGAGATGTCCCGGGGCGACGGCTCGGTCGCCACGATCTGCGGCGTGCAGGGCGGCCTGGCGCTGCGCTCGATCGTGCTGCACGGCTCGCCCGAGCAGGTGGAGCGGTACGCCGAGCCGATGGCGCGCGGGGAGGTGCTGGGCGCGTTCGCGCTCACCGAGCCCACCCACGGGTCGGACTCGGTGTCGCTCGAGACCACGGCACGGCGCACGGTGCGCGACGGCGTCGAGGGCTACGTCATCGACGGCGAGAAGAAGTGGATCGGGTTCGGATCGTGCGGCCACATCGCCGTGGTGTGGGCCCGGCTGGTCGGCGAGGGCGGCGACGGCCAGGTGCACGGCTTCGTCGTGCCGCAGGACGCGCCCGGTTACCGCGCCACCACCATCGAGGGCAAGGCGTCGCTGCGGGCGATCTGGCAGGCGCACATCGTGCTCGACGACGTCTTCGTGCCCGCCGAAGCGGCGCTGCCGGGCGCGACGTCGTTCAGGGCGACCTCGGAGGTGCTGTTCGCCACCCGCCTCGGCGTCGCCTGGTCCGCCGTCGGGCACGCCACGGCCTGCTACGAGGCGGCCGTGCAGTACGTGGGCCAGCGCATCCAGTTCGGCCGGCCGCTGGCCGCCAGCCAGCTCGTCCAGGAGCGGCTGGCGCGGATGCTGGCCACGCTCACCCAGATGCAGCTGCTCGTGGCGCAGACGACGCGGCTGGCCGAGCGCGGCGCGCTCAGCGGCCCGCAGGCCTCGCTCGCGAAGCTCACCTGCACCCGCGGTGCGCGCGAGGTGGCGTCGACCGCCCGGGACATGCTCGGCGGCAACGGCATCCTGCTGGGCAACCGGGTGGCGCGGCACTTCGCGGACATCGAGGCGCTGCACACCTACGAGGGCACCGAGTCGATGAACGCCCTCATCGTGGGCCGCGACATCACGGGCGTCTCGGCGTTCGTCTGACCGGCGCTCCCCGACGCTCCCTCGGCACCTCCTTCGCCGCCCCTTCCTCGCCGTTCCGGGTCCCTGACGGTCCGAGACAGACCCCTCTGTCTCGGACCGTCAGGGACCCGGAACGCGTCCGTCCGCGGCCGGGTCGACAACCGGACGGGCGGCCAGGTGGGCGGCCAGCCGGTCGACGAGCTCGGCCTGCGCGCTGACGATCACCCGCCGCGCGTCGTCGGGCGCGAACCACGCGGCGCGGTCGATCTCCGGCACCTGCAGCCGCCGCCCGGAGCGCGGCGGCCACTCGATCTCGACGAGGTTGCTCCGCACGTCCGTGAGGTCGACGCCGGGTGGCGCCTCGCGCGCCCACGCGAGCACGCGCTTGCCGCTGCGCTGGCGTACCGCGCCGAGCTCGACGTCGGGCACGGGCGGCTCGGGCAGCGCGACGCCCAGCTCCTCGGCGGCCTCCCGCAGCGCGGCGCCGTGCGGGGGCTCGCCGTCCTCGAGCTCGCCCTTGGGGATGGTCCACGCGCCGGCGTCCTTGCGCGCCCAGAACGGACCGCCCATGTGGGCGAGGAGCACCTCGAAGCCGGCGCCGCCGTCCGCCGTCCCGGTCCGGCGGTACAGCAGCAGGCCCGCGCTCGTCGTCGCCACGGCGCCTCAGCTCGTGGCCGGCACTGTCGTGGTCACCATGACGGCGGCGGCGAGCGCCGCCTGCATCGCCACCTGCGCGGCCACGGCCGCCGCGACGCCGTCGGCCACCCACGCCGACGCGGCGAGCTCGTCCACCCGCGCCTCGGCGCGCCTGCGGTCCGGCTTGGCCACGAGCCGCGACACGAACCCCGAGCCCTTGAGCAGCGCGGCCAGCGCCGCCGTGCGCGGGTCGGGGGTGAGCCCGTCCACCAGCACCGCGGTCAGCCGCCGCCGCAGCGCGGCCTCGTGCGCCTGCTCCTCCGCGGGCCAGCGCGTCGTCGGGAAGATCGCGAGCACCTTGCGCTCCTCGCGGCGCAGCACGCCGCGGTCCGCCAGCGCATGCAGCAGCCGCTCGCGCGCGCCGCGCGAGAGCGGCTCGACGAGGTCCTTGGCGCGCCGCGGCTTCTCGGCGACGACGGCGAGGGCCGCGTCCAGCGCCGGGTGGCCGGTGGGGGAGGGGTCGCGCACGACGACGGTCGCCCGGGCAGCCTCCTTGGCCGGGTCGGGGGCGCGGCCGCCCGGCAGCGTGCCGACCGGTGTCCCACCGGCACCCTCACCGGCACCCTCGCCGGCACCCTCGACGGCGACGTCGACGCGCCCGGCCATGGCCAGCTCCACCAGCAGGGCGCCCCCGAGCCGGTAGTCGAGGTTGGCGAGGCCGGACTCGGCGCCCGACTCGTCGTCGTACGCGAGCAGCAGCAGGTCCTCCGCGATGAGCATGGTTCGACACTGCGCCCGGCGGCCGTGTGCGGCAAGCCCGCCAGGCCGTCTCACGTGAGTCCATAGAGCGAGACGATTGCCTGACCGTATCGTGGACGCCCCCTTGTCCACCTCGTGGCGCGGCTGCGAGGGTCGTCGCCATGACCAGCACCCGACTGCAGACCGTGCCGTACGACGCCCCCGTCGTCGGCACGGTGATGTGCCTGTCGGCGTGCCGCGACATGTGTTGTCGCTGACCCGTCGCCGCTGACGGTCCGCCGCCCCGCGCCGCGCGCCACCCCGGACCCGCCCCGGACCAGTGCCGGACCAGTGCCGGACCAGTGCCGCCGGCCGTCGCCTGCGGTCGACCCGTCGTCGTCCCGCCCGCCGCGGCGCTGTGCCCGCCCACCTCCGCGTCCGTCCACGGCCGCGCCTGCCCGGGCCGCCCTGCCTGCCGCCGCACCGCCCTACCTCGTACCGCCCCGAAGGAGCACCCATGGCCTCCGTCCTCGTCCTCGCCGGCAGCCCGTCGGCCCGGTCCCGCACCACCTCGCTGGCCGCCCACGTCGGCGACGAGCTCGCCGCCGAGGGCCACGACGTCGCGCTGCTGCACCTGCGCTCGCTGCCGGCCGAGGCGCTGCTGCACGCCGACACCTCCGACCCGCTGATCGCCGACGCCGTCGAGCAGGTCCGCGCCGCCGACGCGCTCGTCGTGGCCACCCCCGTGTACAAGGCCGCCTACTCCGGGCTGCTCAAGGTGTTCCTCGACCTGCTGCCGCAGGGCGCGCTGCGCGACAAGGTGGTGCTCCCGCTGGCCACCGGCGGCACCGTGGCGCACGTCCTGGCGCTCGACTACGCGCTGCGCCCGGTGCTCGTGTCGCTCGGCGCCGCGCACGTGACGCCCGGCCGGTTCGTGCTGGACACCCACATCGACCACACCTCGGGCGGCCCGGTGCTGCCCGACACCGGGGCGCGCGACTGCGTCGCCCGCACCACGGCGGCGTTCCGCACGGCGCTCGACGCCGTCGTGCCGGCCTACGCCTGACGCGCGTCCGCCTCGTCGCGGCACGGTCCCGACGTCTCGACGCTGCGGACCGCTGCTCCGTCCGTTCGGTGATCCGTGGGCAGATCGGCGACCCGGATCACCGATCTGCCCACGAATCACCGAACAGACCGAGGGGCGAGGCGACCGCTGGGCGCGGCGACGTCGTCCGCGTCAGCGGCCGCGACAGCCCTTGCCGTCGGCCCACTCCTGGCGCACGGCGCGCACGGGCGCCCCGCCGGCGGCGGCCTCGCGCACGACCAGCTGCAGGTACTGGTCCTGCGCGGCCTCGGCCACCTCGTACGGCGACGGCCCGCCGGCGAGCACATGGGTCGCGGTGCGGGCCAGCAGGTGGGCGATGCCGAGGTCCTCGTCGGCGAGCCGCGCCGGCCGGAACGGGTTGCGGTACGCCCACCCGCCGTCGAGCAGGTAGCCGCGCAGGAACAGCCCCTCGTGGGAGCCCGCGCCGCCGGCCGCCACCCGCTCGAGCCGCGCCACGCGCGGCTGCCCGTCGTCGCCCACGTGGCGCACGACGTCGTCGCGCAGCTCGCCGCGCTCGCCCCGCAGCAGCACGGCGGGGGAGCGGACCCACGAGCGGTACTGCACGTCGTCGAAGTCGTAGACGCCGAGCCGGTCGCCGTAGTCGAGCCAGGCGAGCGCGTGCACGGTGTCCACGGGCGCGAGGTCGGCCGGGTCGGCGTACCGGGACGGGCTCGGCAGCACCCGCCGGGCGTCGCGGCGGGCCGTGACCAGCGGCTCGGCGAAGCCGACGCCGAGCGCCCGGCGCAGCACCGACAGCCCGTGGTAGTCGTGCGCCACGGCCACGTGGGCGTCGGTCACCGTGCCCAGCCGGCCGGAGGCGGCGACCCCGAGCTGCGCCGAGACGAGCGGCTCGAGGTGGTACTGCTCGGCCACGTGCACGCACGCGCCGTCCTCCACCCGCCGGTGCAGGGCGAGCAGCTCGGGCACCGTCCCGGCCGCGGGCGTCTCGAGGAGGGCAGGCACGCCGGCGTCGGCCAGCGCGGCCACCACCTGCTGCGCGGGGCCGGCCGGCACGGTCACGACGACGACGTCGGGCGCGGGCCGCTCGCGCGACCCGGCCAGCAGCCCGTCGAGGTCGGGGTGCGCCGCGAGGCCGTGGCCGGACAGGAGCTCGCGGTCGGCGGCGTTGCGCGCGGTCACGCCCACGACGTCGAACCACTCCGGCAGCGCCGCCATGACGCGCAGCATGGTCCGGGCGCGGAAGCCCGAGCCGACGACGCCGACGCGCGCCGGGCGCGGCAGCGCGGGGTCGCGCGGGGCGCGCTCGAGGAAGAGGTCGCTCACGGGCCCGACCCTACGGAGGGGCCGCCGCGCGCGCCCGGGAGGGCCGCGTCGAGCCGCCGCGCATCAGGCCGGGCTGACCGCCGCGGCGCCGGCACGCTCGCGGGCGTTGACCCGCCGCCACACGAAGAACCCGATGAGCGTGAACACGCCGTAGAACACGTACATCGCGGCGGAGGCCCAGTACCCGGCGCTCAGCAGCAGCGGCACGCCGACCAGGTCGACCGCCACCCAGATCAGCCAGAACTCGACCCAGCCCTTGGCCATGCCGTAGGTGGCCAGCAGCGAGCCCATGAAGATCCACGCGTCGGCCCACACCGGCTCGTACGAGCCGAGCGCCCGGAACAGCGGCGTCAGCGCGAGCGTGCCGCCGACCAGCGCGGCCACGAGGCCCCCGCGCGCCGGCCACGAGGCCCAGCGCGGGTGCACGGCGGCGCCGTCGTCGGCGGGCACGGTGCCGTCCGCGCGCACCTCGAGGTTCTGCCGGCGCGTGTTCCGCCACTGCACCCAGCCGTACACGCTCACCACGATGAACATCACCTGGCGGCCGGCCTGGCCGAGCATGTCGGGCAGCGGGGAGCCGCCGAACCACGAGCCCAGGAACACCGTGAACAGCAGCACGTTGCCCACGATCCCCACGGGCCAGGCCCACACCTTGCGGCGCATGCCGCCCAGCGCGGAGGCCAGGCCGAACACGTTGCCGATCACCTCGCGCCACAGCAGCGTCTGACCGCCGACCTTGAAGGTGGCGTCGAACAGCCAGTCGATGACGTTCATCTCGATCCTCTCCTCGGGCACCGGTGCCCGGGGAGCGACGAGGGGAGGGGTCGACGGCGCCGCCACGGCCGCCTGCGGGCGGCCCGGCACGCCACGACCGGCGGCGGCGTCACCGCGCAGGCCGACGGCCGCGGGCGCGCCGCACGTGCTTCCTCCCATCCGGACTTTGACCGTCGGCCCTGGAGTTCCACCAGGTCAACCGCTCTCCCGAGGGAGGAGCGGGTCGCGGGCTGTCACCGCCGGTTCGGAGTTTCACCGACCCCGGAGCACGTCGTGCGTGTCTTGCTCAGGAACAAGGATGCCACGCCCCGCGGCTATTCCCGCGAGGCGTCTCGGCCACCGGCGTCGGGCGCCGCGCCGCTCAGGACAGCGCGTCGCGCACGGCGCGGGCGACGTCGTCGGGCCGCGTGCCCGACTCCAGCACCGCGACGACGACGCGCGCCCCGGACCCACCGGACACCGTCACCGGCAGCGGCGCCGCGGCGGCGCGCCCGTCCCGGCCGGACAGGTCCGCCGTGGCGGTGGCGCGCAGGTCGGCGAACGCCTCGTCGAGCTCGGGCCCCAGGTCCTGGTCGGGGTTGCGCAGCCAGCGGCGCAGGAACGCGTTGTGCACGGCGACGACGCCGGCGGAGAAGGCGATCGACTGGGTGGTCGAGGAGCGGTCGGGCCGCAGCGTGTCGCGTAGGTACCGCGTGAAGGCCCGCTCGTAGCGGTGGGTGGTGACCAGCTCCCGGTCGCGCAGCGCGGGCACCTGCCGCAGCAGGCGGTAGCGCGCCAGCGACGTCTCGCGCTGGCCCACGTGGTGGTCGAACACCAGCCGGGCGGCGCGGCACACCTCGATGTACGGGTCCACGGCGGAGTCCCAGGTCACGCGGCCGGTCGGCGCGTCGCCGTCCTCGCGGGCGTCCGGACCGGTCTCGGCGAGCATCAGCACCACCTGCTCGAGCAGCAGCTCGTGGTCGGCGAAGACCACGTCCTCCTTGGAGCCGTAGCGGCGGAAGAAGGTGGCGCGGCTCACCTGGGCCGCGTCGGCGATCTCCTCGACCGTGGTCTGCTCGTAGCCCTTGCGAGAGAACAGCTCGATCGCGACGTCGACGGCCTGCGCGTGCGTGTGCGACGTCCGGGCCATGCGCCCGAGGCTAGCGCGTGCGGCCCGCGGCCGGGACAGCGGGAGCCGGCTCAGCGGCGCGGCTGGTCGAACCCGGCCTCGCGGCCGCGCCGGCGGTCGCGCTGCAGCCAGCGCAGCTCGCGCACGGCGACGCCCACGGCCAGCACGCACGGCAGCCACGCCCACACGCGGCCGCGCAGGGCGGCGAAGAGGAAGACGAGGGCGACGACGGCGGCGCCGACCACGGTCGCCACGCTCTTCCAGCGGATCCCCACGGCCGCGAGCCTACGGGAGAGGAGGCCCGAGCGCGGGGGCCGGAGCACGATGGCTGGACGAGGTGGCCCGAGCGATGCGGGCCAGCGGGAGAACGGGGCGCGGGGCGCGAGTAGGGTCGCGCCGTGACCACCGAGACCGCGACCACGACCGCCCCCGTCCGGCCCGACGACGTCGTCCCCGTCGTCGACGTCTACGTCGACCCGCTGTGCCCGTTCGCCTGGATCACCTCCCGGTGGGCCCTCGAGGTGGCCGCCCAGCGGCCCGTCGAGCTGACGTTCCGGCTGATGAGCCTGTACCTGCTCAACGAGGGCCGCGACCTGCCCGCCGACTACCGCGAGCGGATCGACGGCTCGCGCGGCATCGGCCGCGTCGCCGCCGCCGTGCAGACGGACCACGGGCCCGAGGCGTTCTCCGCCTTCTACACCGCCGCCGGCACGCGCATCCACGCCGGCGGCCGCACCGACCTCGACGCCGTCGCGCGCGAGGCGCTCGCCGAGGCCGGCCTGCCCGCCGAGCTCGCGGACGCCGCGACGTCGGACGCCTACGACGCCGCCCTCGCCGCCTCCCACGAGGCCGGCATGAAGCCGGTCGGCGAGGACGTCGGCACCCCGACCCTCCACGTCGACGGCGTCGCCTTCTTCGGGCCGGTGCTGACCCGCGTCCCGCGCGGCGAGGACGCGCTGCGCGTGTTCGACGGCGCGCTGGCGCTCGCGTCGTTCCCGCACTTCTTCGAGCTGAAGCGCAGCCGCACCGAGTCGCCCGCGTTCGACTGACGCCCGCCCGGCCTGCACCGGTCCCGCCGGATCGCCACCGGGCCCGCCCGCCGCCGGGCGGGCCCGGCGCGGCCGCCGGGGCAAGATGGGCGCATGACCCTCGATCTGCGCATCTTCACGGAGCCCCAGCAGGGCGCCACGTACGACGACCTGCTCAAGGTCGCCCAGGCCACCGAGGAGCTCGGCTTCTCGGCGTTCTTCCGCTCCGACCACTACCTGACCATGGGCGGCGACGGCCTGCCCGGCCCCACCGACGCGTGGACCACGCTCGCCGGCCTCGCCCGCGAGACGAAGACCCTGCGCCTCGGCACGCTGGTCACCTCCGCGACGTTCCGCCACCCGGGCGTGCTGGCCATCCAGGTGGCGCAGGTCGACCAGATGTCCGGCGGCCGCGTCGAGCTCGGCCTCGGCGCCGGCTGGTTCGCCGAGGAGCACGCCGCCTACGGCATCCCGTTCCCCGCCAAGCGCTTCGGCCTGCTCGAGGAGCAGCTCGAGGTCGTCACCGGCCTGTGGGGCACCCCGCTGGGGGAGCGCTACTCCTTCTCCGGCGAGCACTACACGCTCACCGACTCCCCGGCCCTGCCCAAGCCGACCCAGGACCGGGTCCCGGTCATCGTGGGCGGCTCCGGCCCGAAGCGCACCCCGGCGCTCGCGGCCCGGTTCGCCACCGAGTACAACCAGGCGTTCCCGGCGTTCGGCGACATCGCGCCGCGCATCGACGTCGTCAACCAGTCGCTCAAGGAGGCCGGCCGCGACCCGGAGACGCTCACGCACTCCGCGGCGCTCGTGCTGGCCGTCGGCCGGGACGAGGCCGAGTTCGAGCGCCGCGCCGCCGCGATCGGCCGCGAGCCGGCGGAGCTGCGCGAGCACGGTGTCGCCGGCACCGTCGCCGAGGCCGTCGACCGGCTGGCCCAGGTCCGGGCGGACGGCATCGAGCGCGTCTACCTGCAGGTGCTCGACCTGCACGACCTCGACCACCTCGAGCTGGTCGCTCGCGAGGTCGCGCCCCGGCTCTGACGGGCGCACCCTCGCGAACCGCCGACGACGGCGCGGTCCTGCGGTGCGGGACCGCGCCGTCGTCGTGCCCGGGCCGGCGCGCTCGTCGGCACCGGCGCGTCACAGCGGTGTGCCTCGCGACCGCTACCCTCCCCCTGATCACCACCACCTTCCACGGACGGAGCGCGCGCACCATGGCCGCCACCCCCTCCTCGTCGACGCTGGGCTGGACGCTCCACGGCGACGGAAAGACCCTCACCCCCGGCGCCGTCGTCGCCCCCGACGAGCGGCTCAGCTGGCCGCGCACCGTCGGCATCGGCCTGCAGCACGTGGTCGCCATGTTCGGCGCGACCTTCCTCGTGCCGCTGCTCACCGGCTTCCCGCCGTCGACCACGCTGTTCTTCTCGGCCATCGGCACCGCGGCGTTCCTGCTCATCACCGGCAACAAGCTGCCCAGCTACCTCGGCTCGAGCTTCGCGTTCATCGCCCCGATCGCCGCGGCCACGGGCGCCGACGGCGACCTCGGCGTCGCGGTGGGCGGCATCCTCGCCACCGGCCTGCTGCTCGCCGTGGTCGGCGCCGTTGTCCACCTCACCGGCGGCCGCTGGATCGACGCCGTGATGCCGCCGATCGTCACGGGCACGATCGTGGCGCTCATCGGCCTCAACCTGGCCCCGAGCGCGTACGCGAACTTCCAGAGCGCGCCGGCCACCGCACTGATCACGCTGGTCGCGATCATCCTCGTGTCCGTGCTGTTCAAGGGCATGCTCGGGCGCCTGTCGATCCTGGTCGGCGTGGTCGTGGGCTACGTCGCCGCGGTGCTCCAGGGCCAGGTCGACTTCAGCGGCGTCCGCGAGGCGGCCTGGCTGGGCCTGCCCACCTTCCACGCCCCGACGTTCGACCCTGCCGTGCTGGGCCTGTTCCTGCCCGTCGTGCTGGTGCTCATCGCCGAGAACGTCGGCCACGTGAAGTCCGTCGCCGCGATGACCGGCCGCAGCTACGACCGCCTCACCGGCCGCGCGCTCCTGGCCGACGGCGTCGCCACGACCTTCGCCGGCCTCGGCGGCGGCTCGGGCACCACCACCTACGCCGAGAACATCGGCGTCATGGCGGCCACCCGCGTGTACTCGACGGCGGCCTACTGGGTGGCCGCCGGGGCGGCGCTCCTGCTGTCGCTCTCGCCCAAGGTCGGCGAGCTCATCGCCACCATCCCCGCGGGCGTGCTCGGCGGCGCCGCCACCATGCTCTACGGCATGATCGGCATCCTCGGCGCGCGCATCTGGGTGCAGAACAAGGTGGACTTCTCCAACCCCGTGAACCTCACCACCGCGGCCGTGCCGCTCATCATCGGCATCGCCAACTACACCTGGGTGGCCGGCGAGCTGCGCTTCGAGGGCATCGCGCTCGGCACCGCCGCGGCGCTGCTCATCTTCCACGGCATGACCGTGATCTCCCGCCTGACCGGCGCCCACCAGGAGCCGGCCACCCCGGCCTCGGCGCCGAACGGCAGCGAGCTCAAGGGCTGAGCCGCCGGCCCGGCCGCCCGCCGGGCCGCGGACGACGGAGCGCCCCGTGACCCTCCCGGTCACGGGGCGCTCCGTCATCTCGAGTCCTGCTGCCCGTCAGCGGCCTTCGGGCCGGTCGCTCAGAACCGGCTCACTCCTCCTCGGCCGGCGTCGGCGCCGGCACGGGCTCGACCTCGTCGACCGGCGCGCAGCCCTCGACGTTGATCAGCGGCTGGTCGGCCGCGAGGGGCACGTCCGCCTCGTCCAGCGGTCGCTCGTACGCCTCGCCGACGAGCAGGTCCACCGTGGCGCCCTCGCGGTCGTCGAGCACCATCTCTATGGCGGGGAACTGCGCGGCCAGCGTGTAGGCGGCCACCACGCCGTCCCGGCCGAAGCGCAGCTCGTTGGTGGCGAGCGTGGAGCCCGCGGCGAGCTCGGCGTCGTACGTCGAGTCGTAGTTGCCGGTGCCGAGCACCTCGAAGCCGCGCTGGGCGAGCACCTTCTGGTTGGCGCCCGCGAGGCCGGACATCCCCGAGGCGTTGAAGATGCGCACCTGCACCTGGTCGTACGACAGCGGCAGCGCGCCGTCGGGCTGGTCCTCCACGGCGGGCAGGCACGGCGGCGGCTCCGACGTCGTCTCCTGCTCGTTCGAGGTGAACGGGCGGGCGAACGGCGCCGAGATCGCGCCGGTGTAGACGGCGAGGGCGCCGAGCGCGGCGACGAGGAGGAACGCGACGAGCACCCCGAAGACGACGGCCTGGCGCTCGTGCTCGCGGCGGCGACGGGCGACGCGCGCGGGGTCCTGGACGGGGGTGCTCACCGGGCGAACCTACCGGAGAAACGCCGACCGCGGCGGGCCCCCGCGACGCCCCGGCGGGTCGACCCCGTCACGCCCGCACGCTCCGTCCGCCGCACCTCAGCGCCTCACTTCACGGTGAGGACGCGGGCGTGCAGCACCGGGCGCTGCTGGAGCGCGGCGCGCACCGCGCGGTGCAGGCCGTCCTCCAGGTAGAGGACCCCCCGGTACTCGATGACGTGGGCGAACAGGTCGCCGAAGAAGGTCGAGTCCTCGGCCAGCAGGCGGTCCAGGTCGAGCGTGCGCTTCGTCGTCACGAGCTCGTCGAGCCGGACCTGCCGCGGCGGCACGTCGGACCAGTCCCTGGCGCTCACGCGCCCGTGGTCGGGGTAGGGGCGGCCGTCCCCCACGGCCTTGAAGATCATGCGGCCCATCGTAGGGTCGCCCCGCCCGCGGGCCGGTGACGGCTCCGCGCGCCCGCATGACCTCGCCACAGTCCGTGCACAGCGACGTCCCAGGCGCGGCACGCACCGGCGCCCGTCCGGCCCGCGGACCCGCCGCTGCGGCGACGTCGGCGCCTGCGCTCCCGACGCCGGTTCACGACCACGGCGCCGGGTCCGGTATCCTTCTGGGGCTGGCCGTGCCCGGAGCACCGGCCGAGCAGCCAGGAGGATTCGCCTAGCGGCCTATGGCGCACGCTTGGAAAGCGTGTTGGGTTCACGCCCTCGGGGGTTCGAATCCCCCATCCTCCGCCGCCCGACGGGCCCGCACCGCACGGTGCGGGCCCGTCGTCGTCTGCCGGCCCGTCGCGCCCCTGCGGCCTCCCGGTTTCCGGCTCGCGGCCCCTCTCGGCTAGGCTGGGGGCAGACCCCTCGTGCGGCGTCATCGTGCCGAACTCCCCCAGGGCCGGAAGGCAGCAAGGGTAGGTGCGCTCTGGCGGGTGCGCGAGGGGTCCTTTGCTGTCTCCGGGGCCCTCGCGGGGGCCCCGTGAGGCGCCTGCGGACGCGGGCAGGGCCTGCGTGGGCCGCCGCCACGGTCCGCCACCCGGACAGGCCAAACCGTCTCTGACCTGCGGGTTCTCAGAAAGTGGACGTCGAACGTCCCGCATCGCGGGATTCTGGCCGCTCCGGTTGGCCCCGGCCCCGCGCTGCTGCCCATGATGGGGCCATGGCCCGCACGACCACGCCCGTCACGCTGACCTCGCGCACCACGCTGCGCGAGGTCATGTGCTGTCGTGCGGCCACCTGCCGAATGCGCGTCGGCCGCTGAGCCGCCCGACCCGCCGGCCAGCGCGGGCTCCGCAGCCCGCGCCCGGCACCTGACGCGTCCCGACGCGCCTCCCGCTCCGCACAGCCCCACCAGCCCCGGCCGCCGCCACCGCGCGGCCGTCGCGTCTCGGGCACGGCCACCGCCGTCGCCCGTCACCGGAAGGAACCACCACCATGGCCCGCAGCCTCTCCATCGCCGCCCGCGCGCTGGCAGCCGTCGCCGCGACGACGCTCGCCCTGTCCGCCTGCGCGGGCTCCGACGAGTCCGAGCCCGCCGCCGGCACCTCCGAGGACCCGATCCGCATCGGCGTCGTCTCCTCCGGCGAGAAGTACTGGGACACCTTCAAGCAGGCCGCCAGCGACGAGGGCATCGAGGTGGAGATCGTCAACTTCTCCGACTACCAGCTGCCGAACCAGGGCCTGACCGACGGCGACCTGGACCTCAACCAGTTCCAGCACCTGCAGTTCCTCGCCGGCTACAACGTCGCCTCCGGCAGCGACCTGGCCCCGATCGGCGCCACGGCCGTCTACCCGCTGAGCCTGTACTCGACCAAGCACGCCAGCGTCGAGGAGATCCCGGACGGCGGCGAGATCGCCATCCCCAACGACGAGACGAACCAGGCCCGCGCGCTGCTCGTGCTGCAGGAGGCCGGCCTGCTCAAGCTCCAGGACGGCGGCTCCGCGTTCTCCACGCCGAACGACATCCTGGCCGACGAGTCCAAGGTGACGGTCACGCCCGTCGACGCCGCCCAGACGGCGATCGCGCTGCAGGACGTCGACGCCTCGATCATCAACAACGACTTCGTCGGGGACGCCGGCCTCACCGCGGACGACGCCATCTTCGCCGACGACCCCGACTCCTCGGCGGCCGAGCCCTACATCAACGTGTGGGTCGCCCGCGCGGAGGACAAGGACAACGAGACGTACGCCCAGCTCATCGACATCTTCCACACCCCGGAGATCGAGGAGGGCGTGCTCGAGGCGTCGGGCGGCACCGGCGTCATCAAGGACAACAGCGCCGAGGAGCTCCAGGGCATCCTCGACGGCATCCAGGAGGACCTGCAGGCGCAGGGCTGACCGACCACACTTGTCAGAACCTCAGTGGGGACGCCCCCACTGAGGTTCTGACACGTCCGGCGCCGGAGCACCCCCCGGCGGCCAGAAGGAGGACCGTGAGCGCCACCCCCGCGCCTACGACAGGGCCCATCATCAGCTTCCGCGACGCCAGCAAGGTGTTCCCCGCCCGGGGCCGGCGCCCCGAGGTCCGCGCCGTCGACGAGGTCACCCTCGACATCCGCGCGGGGGAGATCTTCGGCGTCATCGGCTACTCCGGCGCCGGCAAGTCCACGCTGGTGCGGCTGATCAACGCGCTCGAGACGACGACGGGCGGGTCCGTCGTCGTCGACGGCACGGACCTCAGCGGGCTGGGCGAGGCGCGGCTGCGCGGCGTGCGCGCCGGCATCGGCATGATCTTCCAGCAGTTCAACCTGCTGGCCTCGCGCACCGTCGCGGGCAACGTCGCCTACCCGCTCGAGGTCGCGGGCTGGTCGAAGGAGCGGCGCCGTGCCCGCGTGGCCGAGCTGCTCGACTTCGTCGGCATCGCCGACAAGGCCGACGTGCACCCGGCCCAGCTGTCCGGCGGGCAGAAGCAGCGGGTGGGCATCGCCCGCGCGCTGGCCACCAGCCCCCGAATCCTGCTGGCCGACGAGGCCACCAGCGCCCTGGACCCCGAGACGACGCAGGACGTGCTCGCCCTGCTGCGCCGGGTCAACCGCGAGCTCGGCATCACGGTCGTGGTCATCACCCACGAGATGGACGTCGTGCGCTCGATCTGCGACCGCGTCGCCGTCATGGAGCACGGCAAGGTCGTCGAGGTGGGCGACGCCTACCAGGTCTTCAGCAGCCCGCAGCAGCCGATCACCCGCCGGTTCGTGGCCACCGCGCTCAAGGACCGTCCGTCGGCCGAGGTGCTGGAGCGCCTGCGGGCCCGGCACGCGGGCCGCATCGTCACCGTGGGCGTCGACGAGGTCGCCGGCTCGTCGGCGGTCATCACGCGGGTGCTGCGCGAGCGCGGCGTCGACGGCACCGTCGTGTTCGGCGGCATCACCGAGGTGGCCGAGCGGCCGTACGGGTCGCTGACGCTGGAGCTCGTGGGCGACGGCGCCGCCGTCGAGGGCGCGATCGCCGCCCTGCGCACGGTGACCGACGTCGTCGACCTCGGTACCGCGGCCCACCCTCTCGAGGACCCGTCCGTGGTCCGCCGCGGGACGCTCACCGCCGACGACGGCCCGGGCGGCGAGCAACGGCGCGGCGCCCGCGTCGTCGGGACCGGCCCGGTGCGGCCGGTGGGCGGCGGGGCGTTCGGCGGCCAGACCGGCCTCACCGGCGGCAACGACCTGACCACCGGGATCGTGGAGGACAACGACCGATGAACTGGGACACCCTCGGCCCGCAGCTGCTGGACGCCGCCGGCCAGACCGCCTACATGGTCCTCATCACCCTGGTCGTCGGCGGGTTCTTCGGCCTGCTCATCGGCCTGGGCCTGTACGTGACGCGGCCGGGCAACCTCATGGCCAACCGGGCCGTGTTCTCGGTCCTCAACGTGCTGATCAACATCATCCGGCCGATTCCGTTCATCATCTTCCTGGTGGCGCTCGGCCCGCTGACGCGGCTCGCGGTCGGCAGCGTCATCGGCATCGAGGCCTTCACGTTCGCGATGTGCGTCATGGCCTCGTTCGTCTTCGCCCGCCTGGTGGAGCAGAACCTCGTGTCGATCGACCCGGGCGTGGTCGAGGCGGCGCGCGCCATGGGCGCCTCGCCCTGGCGGATCGTGCGCACCGTGCTGGTGCCCGAGGCGCTGGCGCCGCTGGTGCTGGGCTACACGTTCCTGTTCATCGGCGTGCTCGACATGTCGGCCATCGGCGGCTACCTCGGCGCCGGCGGCCTGGGCGACTTCGCCATCGTGTACGGCTACCGGCAGTACGACTGGGCGGTGACGTTCGTCGTCGTCGTGATCATCGTGGCCATCGCGCAGCTCGCCCAGCTGCTGGGCAACGTGCTGGCGCGCCGGGCGCTGCGGCGCTGAGCCGCACCGCGCCGCGCACGCCCCGCGCACGCCCCGCGCACACCCCGCGCCGAGGCCCCCGGGACCGCGTCCCGGGGGCCTCGGCGCGTCGCCGCGGGTGGCGCGGACGGCCTCGTCCGGTGTGGGCGGGGCCGTCTATCGTTGCGGGGGTGACCACCGCGCTGTACCGCCGCTACCGGCCCGAGACGTTCTCCGAGGTGATCGGCCAGGAGCACGTCACGGGACCGCTGATGCAGGCGCTGCGCAGCGGCCGCGTCAACCACGCCTACCTCTTCTCCGGCCCGCGCGGCTGCGGCAAGACGACGAGCGCGCGCATCCTCGCGCGCACGCTCAACTGCGCGCGCAACACGCCCGAGACGCCGATCGACATCCCGTGCGGCGAGTGCCCCTCGTGCGTCGAGCTCGCCCGCGGCGGCCCCGGCTCGCTCGACGTGGTGGAGATCGACGCGGCCAGCCACAACGGCGTCGACGACGCCCGCGACCTGCGCGAGCGGGCCACGTTCGCCCCGGCGCGCGACCGGTACAAGATCTTCATCCTCGACGAGGCCCACATGGTCACGCCGCAGGGATTCAACGCCCTGCTGAAGATCGTCGAGGAACCGCCGGCGCACGTGATCTTCGTCTTCGCGACGACGGAGCCGGACAAGGTCATCGGCACCATCCGCTCGCGCACCCACCACTACCCGTTCCGGCTCGTGCCGCCGGACGTGCTGGGCCCGTACCTCGAGCAGCTCTGCGTGGCGGAGGGCATCACGCTCGGCGGGGGCGTGGTGCCGCTGGTCACGCGGGCGGGCGGCGGCTCCGTCCGCGACTCGCTGTCCGTGCTGGACCAGCTCATCGCGGGCGCCACCGAGGGCGTCGTCGACTACGACCTCGCGGTGGGCCTGCTCGGGTTCACGCACGCCACGCTGCTCGACGACGTCGTCGACGCGCTCGCCGCGCGCGACGGCGGGTCGATCTTCCGCGTCGTCGACCACGTCGTCGCCTCCGGCCACGAGCCGCGCCGGTTCGTGGAGGACCTGCTCGAGCGCCTGCGCGACCTCATCGTCATCGCGGTCTCCGGCGAGGCCGCCGACGCCGTGCTGCGCGAGCTGCCCGCCGACCAGCTCGAGCGGATGCGCGCCCAGGCGCAGCACCTCGGGCTCGCCGAGCTGTCCCGCGCCGCCGACCTCGCGAACGCGGCGCTCACCGAGATGACCGGCGCCACCTCGCCGCGCCTGCACCTGGAGCTGCTGTGCGCCCGGCTGCTGCTGCCGGGCGCCGACGACGGCGCGGCGGGCCTCGCCGCCCGCGTGGAGCGGCTGGAGCGCGGCGGGCTCGCCGCCGGCGGCCCTACCGCGGCCGGTGGAAGTGTCGCGGTGGCCGCGGCACGGCGCGTCCCGGTGGACGACGACGAGGGCGGCGCCGCGGTGCCCGTGGCGGGCGGCCTGAGCGGCGCCGCGGCCGCGCGTGCCGCGCTGCAGGCGATCCGGCGGCCGGCCGCCGGCGAGGCGCCGGCCGCAGGGGGTGCGTCCGCGGCCGCTCCCGCCGCACCGGCGACGCCCGCCGAGCCGCCGCAGCCCGCGAGCGCGCCCGAGCCGGCCGCGCCGCAGGACCGGCCACAGCCGATGGAGCCGCAGGCGGCGACGTCGCGCCCCGCCGCGCCCACGGCGGCCGTGCCCGCAGCGGACGAGCCGTTCGCGGACGAGTCGGCCGCGGACGAGCCGGCCGCGGGCGTGCCGGCCGCGCAGGACGCCTCCGACGGCGTCGCCGAGCACGAGGCCGAGAACGCAGCCGACGTCGCCGCCTCGGACGCCGTCGAGCCGGAGGGTGGTCCGCGGGCCGGTGCCGCGGCGGACGAGCCCGAGCAGGCGCCCGCCGCCGCCCCGCCGACAGCCGCTGCCGAGCCCGCGCCGGCGGCCGCCGCCGCTCCAGCCACCGAGGCGCCGGCCGCCGGCGCCCCCGGCGGCGTGACGGCCGAGGTGGTGCGCCGCCGCTGGGACGAGGTGGTCGCCAACCTCTCCAGCCCCGTGACGCGGGCGCTCGTCGGACCCAACGCCCAGGTCGTCGCGCTGGAGGCGGGGGTGCTGCGCCTCGGGTTCGCGTCGTCGGCGCTCGCGCAGAACTTCGGGCAGCCGCGGCACCTGCAGGCGTTCGAGGACGCGGTCTACCAGACCCTCGGCATCCAGGCGCGCATCGAGTCCGTGGTCGACGACGGGCCGCGCGCCCGCGAGCCGCAGGCGGAGACCGCCCCGCAGCCGGCCGACGCGGCGGGCGCCGACGACCCCGACGATCCCGACGACGGCTGGCCCGACGTCCCGCCGCCCGGGGCGGGTCGCGCGCCGCAGGACGAGCGGCCCGAGCCGGCCCCAGCCGCGCCCGCCGCGCCCTCACCCGCCGGCCCGGTACGCGCTGGGTCCGCGCCCGCTGGGTCCGCGCCCGCCGCGCCCGCTGCACCGCGCACGTCGGACGGACCGGCGCGCGACGCCCGCCCGCCGGCGCCCGTGCCCGCCGGCGGGGCGTCCGCCCAAGCCCCGCAGGCCCACGGCACGTCCGCGGTCGCGGTCGTCGAGCGGCCCGTCGACGTCGCGGTGCCGCCGCAGGAGATCCCGGTGTCCCGGATCACCGCCCCTGACGCCTGGCCGGGCGACGGCGGGCCGGGGCACGCTCCGGACCTCCCGGTGACCGTGCAGTCGGTGGCGGTCAACGAGGCCGACGCGGCGTGGCTCGCCGGCGTCCCGCTCACGGAGCGCGTGCCCGCCGGCGACCCGGCCATCGACCGGGGTGCCCCTGCGCCGGCCGAGCCGGCGCCCGCGCCCCCGGTACCCGCGCGCCCGGCGGCCACCACCGCGGCCGCGTCCGCCCCGGCCGCTGCTGCGCCGTCGGCCCCGCCCGCGGCCGGTGCCCCCACCGCTCCCGGGGCGCTGCGGCGCGAGTCCCCGCTCGAGGCCGCGCAGCGCCACGCGCTGCAGGCCCGTGGCACGGCACCTGCGCGTCCCGCGCCGGGCGGTGCACGCCCGGCGGACTCGTACTACGACGACGCCTCGGCCGACGACCCGGACATCACGTCCACCGGGCTGGTCGGCGTGCCGCTCGTCGTGCGGATGCTCGACGGCACGGTGATCGAGGAGAAGCTCGACAACGAGTGACGCCCGGCCGGCACCGGGCCGGGCCTACCCTGGCCGGGCCTACCCTGGCCGGGTGCCTGCCGAGTCGCCCACCGTGCTCCACATCGTCGCCGCCGTGATCGTCCGCGACGGGCGCTTCCTGCTCGTCCGCAAGCGTGGGACGACGGCGTTCATGCAGGTGGGCGGCAAGATCGAGCAGGGGGAGGAGCCGCTCGCGGCGCTCCTGCGCGAGGTGGCCGAGGAGATCGGCGTCGACGTCGCCCCAGAGGCCGTGCGCCCGCTCGGGCGCCGCAAGGCCGTCGCCGCCAACGAGCCGGACCATGTGGTCGACGCCCACGCGTTCACCGTCGAGCTGCCCGCCGGGTTCGAGCCGCGCCCGCAGGCCGAGCTCGAGGACCTCGTCTGGGTGGACCCCGCCGACCCCGCGACCCCGTACCCTGTCGCGCCGCTGTCCCTGGAGCTCATGGCCGCCGTCGTGGCCGACCGCGGCTGACGCCCGGCGGGCGCCGCCCCAGGCCCGCGGCGCGCCCGGGGGGCACCTGCGGCACAATGCGGGCCATGACGACGACGTCGGCGCGGCGCCTGCCGCGCACCGCACCGGAGAGCGCGGGGGTCGACCCCGCGGCCCTGGCCGACCTGGTCCACCGCCTCGACGCGCTGGGCGGCGCGCACAGCCTCATGGTGCTGCGGCACGGCAGCGTGGTCGCCGAATCGTGGTGGGCGCCCCACGCCCCCGAGCACCGCCACCTGATGTTCTCGGTGTCGAAGGCGTTCACCGCCGTCGCGGTCGGCCTCGCCGTCGCGGAGGGCCGGCTCTCCCTGGACGACCGGGTGGTGGACCTGCTCCCGGACGACGTCCCGGCCGACCCGGGCCCGCCCCTGCGCGCGATGCGCGTGCGCCACCTGCTGACCATGACCAGCGGCCACGTCGCGGACAGCCTGCGGGCGGCGGAGCGTCGCCGGGACCGGCCGACGGGCCGGTGGGTCCAGGCGGTGCTGGCCGACCCGGTCGAGCACGAGCCCGGCACCCTGTTCGTCTACGACACGGGGGCGACGTACCTGCTGTCGGCGATCCTGCACCGGCTCACCGGCGAGCGGCTGCTGGACTACCTGCGGCCGCGGCTCCTCGAGCCCCTGGGCATCCACGGCGCCACGTGGGAGCAGGACCCGGACGGCATCGACCTCGGCGGCACCGGCCTGGCCGTCACCACCGAGGACCTGGCCGCGTTCGGCGAGCTCCTGCTGCGCCGGGGCCGCTGGGGCGACCGGCAGCTGGTGCCCGAGGCGTGGGTCGACGCCGCGGCCGCGTGGCAGGTGGACAGCGCCCCGCAGCAGTGGGACGCCGACTGGCAGCTGGGGTACGGCTACCAGCTCTGGCGCTGCACGCCGTCGGGCGCCTACCGCGCCGACGGCGCCTTCGGCCAGCTCGCGGTCGTGTGGCCGGAGCACGACGCCGTCGTGGTGCTCACCTCCGGCAGCGCCCACGTCCAGGGTCAGCTCGGCGCCGTGTGGGCGAGCCTGCGCGGCGCGTTCGCGCCCGCACCCGGCGCCGGCGGCGGGGCCGGTGGTGAGCCGCTGACCTTCCCCGACCTCGCCGCGCCGGTGCCGACCGGGCAGGCGCGCTCGCCCCGGGAGGCCGACCTGCTCGACGCGTCCTGGCGCCTCGCGGGCGAGGGACCGGCGAGCGCGGAGCTGCCGGACCTGCGGGTGCGCCGGGAGGCCGACGACGTCCTGGTCGTCGACGCCGGCGGGCGCACCGTGCGCTGCGGGCACGGCCGCTGGCTCACCGGCGGGCTCGACGCCGGCTCCGAGGAGGCCGCCGGCGGCGACGCCGTCGCGGCGGCCTACGCCTGGACGGCGCCGGACGAGCTCGAGGTCCGCGTCGCGCGGCTCGGCTCGCCCTACACCTGGACGACCCGGGTCGCCGTGGGGCACGGCGACGTCGAGGTGACCGTCGACCAGAACGTGGCGTTCGGCGCGACGCGGCTGCTCAAGGCCGTCGGCACGCCGTCCTGAGGCAGCGGGTCAGACGGCGACCAGGTGCAGCACCAGCGCCTGGACCGGCCAGAGGGTGGGCGGCTGCAGCCCGACCTCGGTGAGCACCCGCCCGGGCAGCACCACCGGCTCCTTGCCGAGCCACGCGGGCGTGATCCAACCCCAGCGCGCCGCTCCGATCTCCTCGCGGGCCCGCACGGCGTAGCGGCGCTGCGGGTCCAGCCCCTCGAGGCGGACCCGCTCGGGCAGCGCCTCCTCGAGCGAGGCCACGGTGGCCACCGTGAACACCGCCTCGGCGCGGTCCGCGGCGACGACGCCGCGCACCCGCAGCGCGGGGTCCACCACGTCCGGGTGCACCACGGTGCCGGAGTGCAGCAGGCCGCGCAGCTCCTTGTACAGCGCGGCGAACGCGCCGATCGTGGCGGTCTCCTCCTCGGTGCACTGCAGGATGTCCCACTCGAAGCCCGCCGAGCCCTGCAGCGCCGTGGCCATGCGGTACGACAGCGCGGTGGCGCGGCCCGAGGAGTGCGCGGGGGAGGGGCCGACGTGGGCGCCGACGAGCTCGGGCGGCAGCACGAGCTCCGTCCAGCGCTGGATGTCCTGCCGCTCGACCGGGTCGTTGGAGTCGGAGGCCCAGACCCGGTCGGTGCGAGCGAGGATGCCGAGGTCGGTGCGCGCGCCGCCCGAGGAGCACGACTCGATCTCCAGGCCCGGGTGGTCCGCCTTGAGGCGCTCGATCAGCCGGTAGGCGGCGAGCGTCTGCGCGTGCGTGCCCGGGGCGCCGTCGTGCACCGGCTCGGCGAGGTCGCGGTTGTGGTCCCACTTGACGAAGTCGACGCCGAGCCGGCCGATCACGGCCGACATCTGCGCCCGGACGTGCTCCCAGGCCTCGGGCCGGGCGAGGTCGAGCACGTACTGGCCGCGGAACGACAGCCCGTCCGGGGACGGCACGGACGCCGGGTTCGCGAGCAGCCAGTCGGGGTGGGCCCGCGCCAGGTCCGAGTCGAGGTTGACCATCTCCGGCTCGAACCACAGGCCGAGCTGCATGCCGAGCGAGTGCACCAGGTCGGCCAGCGGCTCGAGGCCCTCGGGCCAGACCGCGGTGTCGACCTCCCAGTCGCCGAGGCCGGCGCTGTCGTCGCGGCGGCCCAGGAACCACCCGTCGTCGAGCACGAACCGCTCCACCCCGACGGCGGCGGCGCGGCGCGCGAGCGCCTCGAGCCGGGCCGGGTCGTGGTCGAAGTAGACCGCCTCCCAGGTGTTGAGCACGAGCGGGCGCGGCGTGCTCGGGTGCTGGGGCCGGGCCCGCAGCCAGGTGTGGAACCGGTCGGCGACGCCGTCGAGGCCCGCCGCCGACCACGCGAAGTACGCCGTCGGGGTGCGGTACGACTCCCCGGGCGCCAGCCGGACCTCCGCGGGACGCAGCAGCTCGCCTGCGCCCAGCAGCGTCGCGTGCTCGGTCACCCGGTCGGCGCGGTGGCGCACGTCGGCGCTCCACCCGAGGTGCACCGCCCACACGTCGCCGGCGCGGTTGCGCGGCGTCCCGGCCGTCGCGAGCGTCACCCACGGCGCGTCGTGCCCGCCGCGGCCGCGGCGCGACTCGCGCGTCGTCGTCCCGCGCGGCATCGGCGTGGTCAGCGGCGACTTCTCGCGGGTCCAGCGGCCGCCGAAGGTGGTCAGGTGGTCGGCGGTCCTGGGCACCGGCAGGGTGGCCTCGAGCCAGGCGACCTCGACGTCGCCGGGGGCGTCGTTGGCCAGCTCGTGCTCGAGCTGCACGAGGCCGCCGGCGCCGATCTCGAGGCGGGTGCGCAGCGTCAGGCCGGCGTCGGCGTCGGTGGCGACGACGTCGGCGCGTCCCGCGTCGTGCTGCTCCACCCGCGCCGTCCACCGCGGGAACAGGGGGCGCCCGTCGCGCGTGGCGAGCAGGCCGGGGCGGCCGGACCACCCGTCCGCCTCCTGGGGGAGCAGGGACAGGCGCCACGCGGCGTCGAGCGTGCCGGGCGGGGTCTGCCGGCTCGTGGCGCGGTCCAGCGCCGCGAGGTCGTCCGGGGCGAGCGGCCCCAGGTCCGCGCCCCAGTGCAGGACGGCGGGCAGGCCGGCCTCCGGGCAGGCCAGGACGACGGCGACGCCGTCGCGGCGCAGGGTCAGGTGCGTGGGGCCGGCGGTGCGGGCGGGAGCGTCGTCGCTCACCGTTCTCCTCTCGACGAGGCGGCGCCATGCCCGTACACCTTGGCCGGGCCTGGTGGCCCGGCGGGCCGCGCCGCCGAGCCCACGATAACGAGGCGGTCACGATCCGGAAGCACCGTTGCACTTTCTTTCGTAACCGAAATAATGAAGTCGGTGGGTCCGCCCACCTCCGGCAGCGACGCCGACCAGCGCACAGACGCGCTCAGAGAGGATCGACGATGTTCCTTGCACGAACCCGAGGGCGGGTGGCCGCGGTCGCGGCAGCTGCCTCCTTGACCCTTCTCGTGGCCGGGTGCACCGGCTCCGCCGCCCAGAACGAGCAGCAGCCCGCCGAGGGGCCCGCCGTCGAGGGCCTGGGCGAGGCCGAGGGCCTCGTGGGCGAGTACCCCCGCAACGAGACCGTCTTCACCTCCGGCAACCAGTGGGGGCCGCCGTCGACCTGGAACCCCATCCCGGGCTCCGGCGACGCCACCGGCACGCGCGGGCTGCTCTACGAGCCGCTGTTCTTCTTCGACCCCGAGTCGCTGGAGCTGACGCCGTGGCTCGCGGAGTCGGGGGAGTGGACGGACGACGACACCTACACCCTGACCCTGCGCGACGGGCTGACCTGGAGCGACGGCGAGGCGCTCGACGCCGACGACGTCGTCTTCACCGTCGAGCTCGGCAAGACGCCGGCCGTGCCGTGGTCGAACCTGTGGAACTGGCTCGGCTCGGTGACGAAGGTCGACGCGCGCACCGTCACGTTCGACTTCACCGACCCTCGCCCGCAGGAGTGGGACAACTTCCTGTACGCCACGATGATGCTGCCGGAGCACGTCGTCTCGACGTGGTCGGAGGAGGAGTACATCTCCAACCCGAACGAGAACCCGGTGGGCTCCGGCGCCTTCAAGTACTCGGCCCACGGCCAGGACCGCATGGTCTGGGAGCGCAACGACGACTGGTGGGCGATCGACGCGCTCGGCATGGAGATGCCGATGAGGTACGTCGTCGACATCGTCAACCCGTCGAACGAGGTGGCGCTCGGCCTGCTCATGCAGGGCTCGCTCGACCTGTCGAACAACTTCCTGCCGGGCATCAAGCAGCTCGCCGACTCCGGCCAGGTCGAGACCTACTACGAGGGCGAGCCGTACATGCTCTCGGCCAACACGGCGATGCTGGTGCCCAACGCCACCCGGGCCCCGGGCAACGACCCCGAGTTCCGCAAGGCGCTCGCCAACGCGATCGACGTCGACACCATCGTCTCGACGGCGTACGGCGACATCGTCAAGAAGGCCAGCCCCGTCGGGCTGCTGCCGGCGTACGAGAAGTACTACGACGAGGACGTCATCGACGAGCTCGGCTTCTCGTTCGACCCGGAGAGGGCCAAGCAGATCCTCGCGGACGCGGGCTACGAGGACACCGACGGCGACGGCTTCGTCGAGAACCCCGACGGCTCGCCCATCGACCTGGAGCTCATCGTCCCGGCGGGCTGGACCGACTGGATGGACGCCGCCAAGATCATCGCCGAGTCGGCGGGCGAGGCGGGCATCAAGGTCACCGACGCGACGCCCGACTCCGGCGCCGTGGACGACGCCCGGGCCACCGGCGAGTTCGACCTGCTGCTGAACAACTGGGCCGCGATCTCGAACACGCCGTGGACCTACTACAACTACCTGTTCCGCATGCCCGTCCAGGAGCAGATGCTGTCCGGCAACTTCGGCCGGGTCGACTCCTCCGCCGCCTTCGAGAAGGTCGAGGAGCTGGCCCGCACGCAGTCCGACGACCCCCACTTCCAGGAGGTCATGAGCGAGCTGCAGCGCACCTCCCTGGAGGAGATGCCGATGATCCCGCTCTGGTACAACGGCATGTGGGCGCAGTACACCACGTCGGCGTGGACGAACTGGCCCCAGGCGGACAGCGACAACACCGCGTACCCGAGCACGTGGGGCGGGTACTGGCAGCTCGGTGGTCTGGAGACGCTCGCCAACCTCGAGCCGGCGTCCTGACTCCATCCCTGCGCGCGGCGGGCCCGGCGTCACCACGCCGGGCCCGCCCGCCGGACCTCCGTCGCCGCCGCCAGGAAGGGCCGCCGTGCGTACCTATCTCCTTCGCAAGCTGCTCGTCTACGGCCTGACCTTCGTGGTCGCCGTGACGCTGAACTGGATCCTGCCGCGCCTCATGCCGGGCGACCCGATCCAGACGATGCTCAACCGCGCCGCCACCGCGCACCCCGAGTCGATCGCCGCGATGCGCGAGTACTACGAGAACGTCTTCGGGCTCGACCTGCCGATGTGGCAGCAGTACCTCAACTACTGGGCCGCGCTGCTCGGGGGCGACCTCGGCACGTCGGTGTGGCTGTTCCCCACGCCGGTCGCGGACATCATCCTCACGGCCGTCCCGTACACGCTCGGCATGATGCTGCCGGCGATCCTGCTGTCGTGGGTCGTGGGCAACCGCATCGGCGCGCTCGCGGCCCGCAGCCGCTGGCTCGACAACACCGTGCTGCCGGTCGGCTACATCCTCACCGCCATGCCGTACATGTGGCTGGCCATCTGCCTGGCGTGGTCCCTCGGCATCGTCGCCGGCTGGTTCCCCGTGGCCGGCGGGTACGACTTCTCCCTGCGTCCCACGCTCTCCTGGACCTTCGTGCTCGACCTGCTCGAGCACTGGTTCCTGCCGTTCCTGTCGCTGTTCCTCGTGCAGCTGGGCGGCTGGGCCATCGGCATGCGCAACCTGATCATCTACGAGCTGGAGTCCGACTACGCCAACTACCTCGACGCGCTCGGGGCGCCGCGCGGCATGATCCGCGGCTACGCGTTCCGCAACGCGATGCTGCCGCAGGTCACCGGCCTGGCGCTGCAGCTCGGCACCGTGATCGGCGGCGCCCTGGTCACCGAGGTCGTCTTCGCCTACCCGGGCCTCGGCAAGCTCATCCTCTCGGCGATCCAGAACCAGGACTACTTCCTGCTGCAGGGTTCCCTGCTGTTCATCGTCATCGGCGTCCTGATCGCCAACTTCGTCATCGACATCGTCTACGTCCTGGTCGACCCGCGGACGCGGGCGGGCATGCAGGGAGCGACGGCATGACCACCAACGACTTCGCCCGCACCGACGTCGTCGCCGAGCTGCCGGGCGACGACCCGACCTCGGCCAGCACGGCCGTGGCCGTGCGGCGGCGCAACGAGACCCTCTACTTCGCCCTGCGCAACGCCAAGGTGGTCGGCGCCCTCGTGGTGGTCGGCGGGATGCTGCTGGTCGGGCTGGTCGGCCCGCACCTGGTGGCGTACTCGCCCACCGAGCGCATCCCGGGCGCCACCATGCTGCCGCCCAGCGGCGAGCACTGGTTCGGCACCACCATGCAGGGGCAGGACGTGCTGTCCCAGTTCGTCGTGGGCCTGCGCTCCACCTTCCTGGTCGGCGTGCTGGGCGGCGGCATCGCCGGCGTCGTCGGCATGGCGATCGGCTTCGTCGCGGGCTACCGCGGCGGGCTGTTGGACGAGTTGCTCAACATGCTGACCAACATCGTGCTGGTCATCCCCGGCTTCGTCGTCCTCATCATCATCAACGCCTACCTGGGCGTGCGGTCGCTGCCGATGCAGGCGCTGTTCATCGGGCTGTCGTCGTGGCCGTGGGTGGCCCGCGCGGTGCGCTCGCAGACGCTGTCCCTGCGCTCGCGCGACTTCATCGACCTGGCCCGGATGTCCGGCCTGCGCACCGGCGCGATCATCCGGCGCGAGATCGCGCCCAACATGTACTCCTACCTCTTCATGACGTTCGTGCTGCTGTTCGGTGGCGCGGTGCTCACCGCGGCGGCGCTCGACTTCATCGGCCTCGGCCCCACGGGCCCGGGCGCGATGTCGCTCGGCCTGATGATGAACCAGGCGGTCCAGTGGAGCGCCCTCAACCTCCAGCTGTGGTGGTGGTTCGTCGTGCCCGGGGCCGGGATCACGATCATCGTCGGCGCGCTCTACATCATGAACGTCGGGCTCGACGAGGTCTTCAACCCCAAGCTGAGGGAGATGTGACGTGAGCCTCAAGGTGGAGGACCTCAAGGTCTACTACGCGTCGCTGCGCGGCGACGTCAAGGCGCTCGACGGCGTCAGCTTCGAGGTGGCCGACGGCGAGATCATGGGCGTCGCGGGCGAGTCCGGCTGCGGCAAGACCACGCTCGGCAAGTCGCTCATCCGGCTGGACAGCCGCATGCGGCACGTGGGCGGCAGCGTCCAGGTCGACGGCAAGGACCTGCCGATCGGCGACGACGCCGCGATGCGCTCGCGCCGCTACCAGGACGTCTCGCTCATCCCGCAGTACGCGATGAGCGCGATGAACCCGACCCGCAAGATCGGCCGGATGATCGCCGACCTGCTGCGCGCGCACGGCCGCCGGTACGCCGAGACCCTGCCCGAGCTCGAGCGCCGGCTGCGCCTCGTGGGGCTCGACCCGCAGGTGCTCGAGCGCTACCCGATCGAGCTGTCGGGAGGGATGAAGCAGCGGGTGGTGCTCGTGCTGTCCACGCTGCTGAACCCGTCCCTGCTCATCGGCGACGAGGTCACCAGCGCCCTCGACGTGACCAGCCAGAAGGCGGTGGCGCGGGCGCTGGTCGAGTTCCGCGACGCCGGCTTCGTCACCTCGATGATCGTCATCACGCACGACATCTCCGTGCTGTTCCAGGTGGCCGACACGATCCTGGTCATGTACGCCGGGCACCTGGCGGAGAAGGCGTCGGCGAGCGCCATCATCGAGAAGCCGCTGCACCCGTACACCCAGATGCTCATCGGGGCGCTGCCCAAGGTGGGTGACCGCTACGGCGAGCAGGAGCTGTCGGGGATCGAGGGCCGGCCGCCGTCGCTGCTCGACCCCCCGACGGGGTGCCGGTTCCGCGACCGCTGCCCGCTGGCGTTCGACAAGTGCGTCGAGCGGCCGCCGTTCGAGGAGGTGGCCCCGGGCCACCAGGTCGCGTGCTGGGCGGTGACGGCATGAGCGGCGCACCCGTGCTGGCGCTGGAGGCGGTGGACAAGGTCTACAAGGTCGGCACGTTCGGGACCCAGGACCTCAAGGCGGTGCGCAGCGCGACGTTCGAGGTGCACGCGGGGGAGGTGGTCTCCCTCATCGGGGAGTCCGGCTCGGGCAAGTCGACGATCGGCAAGATGGTGCTGCACCTCGTCGGCTCGGACGGCGGCACCCTGCGGGTGGACGGCGAGGACGTCACCCGGCTGCGCCGCGGGGCGCGCAGGGACTTCTACCGCCGGGTGCAGGGCGTGTTCCAGGACCCGTTCAGCTCCTTCAACCCGATCTACAAGGTCGACCGGGCGTTCGACACGGTGCGCCGGTCGTACTTCCCGCGCGTGCGCGGGGCCGAGTGGGACGAGCGGGTCCGCGAGGCCCTGCGTTCCGTGACGCTGCGGCCGGAGGAGATCCTCGGCAAGTACCCGCACCAGCTCTCGGGCGGCCAGCTCCAGCGGCTGCTCATCGCGCGGGCGCTGCTGCTCGAGCCGCGCCTGCTGGTGGCCGACGAGATCATCTCGATGCTCGACGCCTCCACCCGCATCGACGTGCTCAACCTGCTGGTCGAGCTCAAGCACAGGGGCCTCGGTATCCTGTTCGTCACGCACGACCTGTCCTTGGGCAACTACGTCTCGGACCGCGTCGTGATCCTCTACAAGGGCCGGATCGTGGAGGCGGGCGAGACCCACGCCGTCTTCGACGACCCGCAGCACCCGTACACCCGCGACCTGCTCGCCTCCGTGCCGCAGCTCGACGCGACGTGGGATGAGGTCGAGGCGCGCGAGGCCGAGCGGTCGGCGCGCCTGGCCGGCCGGTGCGCCTTCCACGAGCACGAGCCGGACGCCCCCGCCGACGCCGACGGGCTCACCCTGGTGGCCCCCGGGCACCAGGTGGGCTGCTTCCGGCTCGGGGCCGACGACCCGTGCCCGGCCGCGGCGCCCTGACCGGCGCCCGCCCGCACCGCACGGGTGCGGGCGGGCCGGGCGCGGGCGCCGGGGCAGGCAGGACGGGACATGGCAGGAGGAGGAGCACGTGCACGGGATCGGTCCCGGCCACGCCAACGCGCGGTCGACCATCATCGACGCCATCCGCGCGGCCGGCGTCGTCAGCCGCACCGGGCTCGTGGCGGCCACGGGGCTGACGGGCGCCACGGTGTCCAAGGAGGTGCGGGCCCTGCTCGACGAGGGGCTCCTCGTCGAGACCGGCAACGCGCCGTCGACCGGCGGGCGGTCGCAGGTGCTGCTGCAGCTGCAGCGCTCCAGCCGGTTCGCCGCCGGGCTGCACGTCGACCACGACGGCGTCTCGCTCGTGCTGCTCGACCTCGGCGGCGCCGTCGTCGCGGAGCAGCGCGTGCAGCACTCCGGCGCGGTCGACCCCCAGACGGTGGTCGACGCGATGGTCGTGCGGGTGCACGACATGCTCGCCGGCGTCGGCGCGCCCCGTGCCGCGCTGCTCGGCATCGGCGTCGTCTCGCCCGGGCCGGTGACGCCGGAGGAGGGCATCGTGCTGTCCCGGCCGGCGCTGCGCGACTGGCTGGGGTTCCCGATGGCGGAGCGGTTCCGCCAGGCGTCCGGGCTGCCCGTCGTCGTCGACAACGACGCGACGGCGTCGGCGGTGGGCGAGCTCTGGACCGGTGGCGCCCGCGGCTCGGCGGCCTTCTCGGCGCTCTACATGGCCACCGGCATCGGCTCGGGCACCGTCGTCGACGGCGTGCCGTACCACGGCGTCAGCATGAGCGTCGGGGAGATCGGGCACGTGTGCCTCGACATCGACGGGCCGGAGTGCTGGTGCGGCAACGCCGGCTGCGTCGAGGCGATCGCCGGGCCCGGCGCCGTGGTGGCCGAGGCGCGCTCGGCCGGCCTGCGGATCCCGGCCGGCGAGGTCGACGTGGTGCAGGCGTTCGGGCAGGTGGTGGCCGAGGCCCGGGAGCACGACGGCGCGGCCCGGCGCATCGTGCGCCGCTCCGCCGAGCACCTCGCCGCGGCCGCCCAGACCCTCTGCACCATGATGTCGGTCGACCTGGTCGTGCTGACGGGGGCCGCCTTCGACGTCGCCGGCGACCTGTACCTGCCGGTCGTCCGGGAGCGGGTGGCCCGGTCGTTCCTGGCGCACGATGCGGGCGCCGTGCGCGTCGAGGTCTCCGCGCACGCGCGCTCCGCCGCCGCCGTCGGCGCCGCCGCGCTCGTCATGCAGCACACCCTCGTGCCCCGGCAGTTCAGCACCCGCATCACGCTCGAGGCCGCCCCCGGCGCCGACGGGCCGCCGCCGGCGCCGCACGCCGCCCTCGCCCCCTCGCCGTAGGCCGCCCCGGCCTGCCCGACCCGACCGAAGGACCCACGATGACGTTCGTCCCCTCGACCTTCCGCGCCCTCCACGAGGGCTGGACCCTCACCGCCGCCGCGCTGCCCGACGGCGCGCCCGCCGGCGTCGCCGCGGCGCTCGCCGACGGCGTGCCCGCCGTCGTGCCGGGCGAGGCGCACCTGGACCTGCGGCGCGCCGGCGTCGTCGACGACCCGTTCGACGGCGACAACGAGGCCGCCCAGCAGTGGATCGGCGACACCGCGTGGCGGTTCGCCACCACGTTCACCTGGTCCGGCGCCGACGCCGTGCGCCACGACCTCGTGGCCCACGGCCTGGACACCGTGGCCACCGTCGAGCTCAACGGCGTGGAGGTGGGGCGCACCCAGAACATGCACCGCTCCTACCGGTGGGACGTGCGCGAGGCGCTGCGCGAGGGGGAGAACACCCTGACGGTGACGTTCGCCGCGCCCGTGCCCGAGGCGGAGGCCCGCGCCGCGCGCGACGGCGCCCTGCCGCGGACCAACCACCACGAGTACAACCAGCTGCGCAAGATGGCCTGCTCGTTCGGCTGGGACTGGGGCATCGACGTCGCCGGGGCGGGCATCTGGAAGCCGATCGGGCTGGACGCGTGGTCCGGCGTGCGGATCGCGGCGGTGCGCCCGCTGGTGGACGTCGTCCCGGGCGCCGACGGCGGCCACGACGGCCTGCTCACCGTGCACGTGGAGGTCGAGCGCGACGGCGTGCGGCCGGACGCCGACGTGCCGCTGGTCGTCACCGTCACCGACCCCGACGGCGAGAGCCTGCACGCGACCGGCACCGTGCCCGCGGGCGCGACGACCGCCGTCGTCCTCGTGACCGTGACCGACGTGCGCCGGTGGTGGCCGGTCGGGCACGGCGACCAGCCGCTGTACGGGGTGGAGGTCACCGCCGCCGGTGGCGCGGACGTCGCGCAGTGGGCCGGCCGCGTCGGGTTCCGCACCGTCGAGGTCGACACCACCCCCGACGAGGCCGGCGCGCCGTTCGACCTGCGGGTCAACGGCGAGCGGGTGCTGGTGCGGGGCGCCAACTGGATCCCGGACCACGCGTTCCTCACCGCGATCGACCGCGACCGGTACGCCCGCCGCGTGGCCGACGCCCTGGAGGCCAACGTCAACCTGCTGCGGGTGTGGGGCGGCGGCATCTACGAGTCCGACGACCTCTACGACCTCGCCGACTCCCACGGCCTGCTGATGTGGCAGGACTTCCTGTTCGCCTGCGCCGCCTACGACGAGGGCCCGGCGATGCGGGCGGAGGTCGAGGCGGAGGCCCGCGAGAACGTCACCCGGCTGAGCCCGCACCCGTCCCTCGTCATCTGGAACGGCAACAACGAGAACACGTGGGGCTCCGTGGACTGGGGCTGGGCCGGTCGCCTGGGCGGCCGCGGCTGGGGGGACGCGTACTACAGCGAGCTGCTGCCGGGCGTGCTCGCCGAGCTCGACCCCACCCGGCCCTACTCGCCGGCCAGCCCGTACTCGTTCGGCGACTACCGGCACCCCAACGACGAGCGCTACGGCACCATGCACGTCTGGGACGTGTGGAACCGCGCCGACTACACCGTCTACGCGCAGTACAGGCCGCGCTTCGTCTCCGAGTTCGGGTTCCAGGCGCCGCCCGCCTGGTCCACGCTCACCGCCGTCGTGCACGACGAGCCGCTCGACCCGTTCGGCCCGCAGATGCTCGTGCACCAGAAGGCCAACCTCGGCAACGCCAAGCTCGCGCGCGGCTGGCAGGGCCACCTGCCCGACCCCGCCACGATCACCGGCTGGCACTGGACCACCCAGCTCAACCAGGCGCACGCCATCCGGTTCGGCGTCGAGCACTTCCGCTCCCTGACGCCGCACAACACCGGCACGATCCTGTGGCAGCTCAACGACAGCTGGCCGGTGGTGTCGTGGGCCGCGGTCGACTTCGCCGAGCGCCGCAAGCCGCTCTGGTACGCCCTGCGAGACGCGTACGCCCCCCGCCTGGCCACGCTGCAGCCGCGGGCGTCCGCGGAGGCCCGGGCGGCCGCGTGGGAGGGGCTCGAGCCCGAGCCCGACACCCTCGCGCTGGTGCTCGTCAACGACACGGGCGAGCCGTTCGCGGGCACCTTCACCGTCACGCGCGAGGCGTTCGACGGCACGGTGCTGGCCAAGGCGACGCTCGAGGCGGCGGTCCCGGCCCGGGGCGCGGCGACCCTGACGGTGCCCGCGGACGTCGCCGCGTTCGGCGACCCGGCCGCCGAGGTGGTCGTGGCCGAGCCCGACGACGCGGCGACGGGGTTCGCCACGGCGTACCGGCACGGGGCCGAGGTGGTGGACCAGCGGCTCGACGCGGCGCCGCTGCGCGTCCGCGCCGAGCCGGCCGACGGCGGGTGCCTGCTGCACGTCGCCGCCGACTCGTACGCCCGGGACGTGTTCTGCCCCGTCGACGTGGTGGACCCGGCCGCTACGGTCGACGATGGCATGGTGACCGTGCGGGCCGGCCGGACCGTCACGCTGCGGGTTTCGTCCGCCGCGGGCGACCCGGACGCCTTCGCGGCCGCGGTCCGCTGTGCCAACGACCTCCTCGCCCCCGCCGAAGGGACCCGTCCGTGACCGTTCCCCCCGCCGTCCCCGTCGACTGGGTCACCGCGCCGACCCACCGGGCGTGGCTCGACGCCGAGTGCCGGCGCCTGCTGGCGTTCGGCACCCGCGCCGGGCTGCCGGACGGTGGGGCGGCGTACCTCGACGGCACCGGCGCGCCGGACCCCGCCCAGGGCGTCCAGACGTGGATCACGGCGCGCACCGCGCACGTGTACTCCCTCGGCGTGCTGCTCGGCGTCCCCGGCAGCGCCCCGGTCGCCGACGCCGCCCTGGCCGGCCTGGCCGGGCGGCTGCGCGACGCCGACCACGGCGGCTGGTTCCACGCGCTCGACGCCGACGGCGCACCCGACCGGGAGTCCGGCAAGTCCTGCTACGACCACGCCTTCGTGCTGCTCGCGGCGTCGTCCGCGGCCCTCGCCGGCCGCCCGGGCGCCACCACGCTGCTCGCCGACGCGGCCGACGTCTACCTCGGGCGCTTCTGGGACGACGCCGCGGGCCGCCCCGTGGACGCCTGGGACGTCGCGTTCGCCCGCGCCGACGACTACCGCGGCCTCAACGCGACGATGCACTCGGTCGAGGCGCTGCTGTCGGTGGCCGACGCCGTGGAGGCGCTCGAGGGCACCCAGGCGACGAGCGGCGCGACGGCGATCGGCGGGGGCGCGGCGGCGTGGCGCGAGCGCGCCGCGCGCGCGGCCCGGTTCGTCGTCGAGCTCGCCGACGCCCACCACGACCGCCTGCCCGAGCACTTCGGGCCGGACTGGGCGCCGGACCTGGACCTCAACCGCGACCGGCCCGACGACCCGTTCAAGCCGTACGGCGCCACGCCCGGCCACGGGCTGGAGTGGGCCCGCCTGCTGCTGCACGTGGAGGCCGCGACCGGCGACGACGACGCGCTGGCGGCCACGGCGGTGCGCCTGTTCGACCGCGCGGTCGCCGACGGCTGGGCCGCCGACGGCGCCGAGGGCTTCGTCTACACGACCGACTGGGACGGCACGCCCGTGGTGCGCCAGCGGATGCACTGGGTGCTGGCCGAGGCGATCGGCACGGCCGCCGCGCTGCACCGGCGCACGGGGGAGCGGCGGTTCGCCGACCGCTACGCCGCCTGGTGGGACTACGCCGAGCGGTACCTGCTCGACCGGGCCGCCGGGTCGTGGCACCACGAGCTGGACCCGCGGAACGCGCCCGCCGCGACGGTGTGGCCCGGCAAGCCGGACCTCTACCACGCGCTGCAGACGACGTTGCTGCCCCGCCTGCCGCTGGCGCCGATGCTCGCGCGCTCGCTCCGCGAGGGGAGGCTGGGCGCATGACCGAGCACGTGGACGTGACCCCCGCCGCCGTCCCCGAGGGGCCGCTCGTGGTGATCGGCGAGACCCTCATCGACGTCGTGCCGGCCGGCGACGGTGACGGCGACGGCGGCGGCGGCGCGCGCGAGCTGCCCGGCGGCAGCCCGGCGAACGTGGCCGTGACGCTCGGGCGGCTCGGCCGCGGGCCCGTGCTGGTGACGTCGCTGGCCGACGACGAGCGCGGCGCCGCCGCGTGGGACTGGCTCGAGGCGTCCGACGTGCGGGTGGTCGCGCAGCCGCCGGCCACCGGCCGCACGTCCACGGCCGCCGTGCGGCTGGCGGCCGACGGCTCGGCGTCCTACGACTTCGACCTCACGTGGGACCTGGCGCCGGAGACCGTCGCCCGCGCGACGGCGGGCGCCCGGGCCGCCGTCGTGCACGCCGGCTCGATCGCCACCGTGCTGGAGCCGGGGGCCGACGCCGTCGAGGAGGCGCTGCGCGCGGCCCGGGGCCGGGCGCTCGTGACGTTCGACCCGAACGCCCGGCCGGCCGTCACGCCGGACGTCGCCCGGGTGCTGCCGCGGGTCGAGCGGCTCGTGGGGCTGAGCGACGTGGTCAAGGTGTCCGAGGAGGACCTCGCCTGGTACCACCCCGGCGCCGACCCGGTGGAGACGGCGCGGGCCTGGGCCGCGTCCGGGCCCGTGCTCGTGGTCGTCACCCGCGGCGGGGACGGCAGCGTGCTGGTCCGGGGCGACGCCGTCGTCACCGTGCCCGGCGTCCCCGTGACCGTCGCGGACACGATCGGGGCCGGCGACACGTACATGGGCGCGCTGGTCGACGCGCTCGTCAGCCTCGGCGTGCACGGCCCGGAGGCCCGCTCGGTGCTGGCCGTGCTCAGCCTCGCGGAGCTGCGCCGGGCGGCGTCGTGGGCGGCGAGCGCCGCGGCGATCACCGTGTCGCGGCCCGGGGCCGACCCGCCCACGCACGCCGAGCTGCACGCCGTCGCGCAGGCGCCCGCCGGCTAGGGCTGCTGGGGCTGCTCGGGCCGCTCGGGCTGCTCGGGCTGCGGCGCCGGCCCGGGCAGGAGCCCGGCGAGCCAGCCGCGCAGGACGGTGGTCGAGTCGGGCACGAACGGCAGCTCGTCGAGCATCCGCAGCAGCGCGGCCGGCTCGACCCACGCGCCCCACGCGACCTCCTCGGGCTGCCACGTGACCGGCCCGTCGTAGGTGCACTCGTAGAGGTAGGCGTGGTAGCGGGTGCGGTCGTCGGCGTAGTCCGCCTCGCCGAGCGGCCGCAGCGGCACCCCGGTGACGCCGAGCTCCTCCGCGAGCTCGCGCTCGGCCGCCGCGGCCGGCTCCTCGCCGGCCTGCAGCACGCCGCCGGCGCAGAAGTCGTGCAGGCCGGGGTAGACGTCCTTGGTGCCGGTGCGCCGGTGCACGTACACGCGCCCGGCGCTGTCGCGCACGACGACGGCGGTGGCCGCGTGCCGCAGGTTCTGCGCCCGCACCCGTGCCCGGGCCGCGGCCTCGCCCGTGGGGCGCCCCGCGTCGTCGTACAGCGCGACCAGCTCGACCATGCCGCCCATCCTGCCCCGGACGCCCGCCGCGCTCGTCGTGGGGCGGAGGCGAGCGTCCCGCCCTGTCGCGATCCCGGGCCACGACGACGGGGGAGGACGCTCGCGAGCAGCGGCGCGGGCCGGCCGCGTGGCCGGGCTCACCCCCGGCCGCGCCACGCGCGCCGTGGCAGGCCGGATCGGGGCGGGCATAGGATCGCCGAGGCCCGCAGGATTCCGCGGCGGGCCCGATCGCGCGTCCGGACGGACGCCCCGGGGACGGAGGGAGGTGGCACGCGATGCAGCGCAGCGAGCCCCCCAGTAGTCCCCGCCGCGGCTGACGCCCGGCGGCCCCGCCGACCGACGCGCCAGCCGTGGCGCCGCAACCCGCGCACACCCGTCCCGGCCGCACCGCCGCGCCGCGGCGCGCTCCCCGTCCCGAGCAGCGTCCTCGCAGGAGAGCACCGCGCCGTGCGCGCCCGTGCGCCTGCGCCCTGCGGAGGTCTCCCATGGTCGTGTCCCAGCCCACCCGTCCGTCGTCGCGTCCGTCGTCCCTGGCGTCGCCGCCCGCCTCGCCGCCCGCCTCGCCGCCCGCCTCGCCGCCCTCCTCGCTGCCCTCCTCGCTGCCCTCGTCGCTGCGGGGCATGCTGCGCGCCCGCCGCCGCCCCGGCGACCCCGCCCCGCACGCCCGCACCGCGCCGGCGGAGCGTCACGACGCGGTCGCCGCGGCGGCCATCTACGAGGAGGGCCGGCGCGTCTCGAGCCACGCCCGCGTCCCGGAGACGCTGCACGCGCTGCGCGCCCGGCCCGAGGGCGCGGACAGCCTCGCGTGGATCGGCCTGGAGCGGCCCGACGCTGCGGAGCTGACCTCGCTCGCCGCGGCCTTCGACCTGCACCCGCTCGCCGTCGAGGACGCCATCCAGGCGCACCAGCGGCCCAAGCTCGAGCGCTACGGCGACACGCTGTTCGTGGTGCTGCGGGCCGCGCGGTACGACGACGCCACCGAGAGCGTCGAGTTCGGCGAGCTGCACGTGTTCGTGGGCGCCGACTTCGTGGTCACCGTGCGCCACGGCGCCTCGCCCGACCTGGCGGCGGTGCGCGCGCGGCTCGAGCGCGACCCGCAGATGCTGGCCCGCGGCGCGCAGGCCGTGCTCTACGCGATCCTCGACGCCGTCGTCGACGGCTACGCGCCCGTCGTCGCCGGGCTGGAGAACGACATCGACGAGATCGAGGCGGACGTGCTCGGCGGCGGCACCGAGGCCTCCCGGCGCATCTACGAGCTCTCGCGCGAGGTCGCCGACTTCCTGCGCGCCGTGCGCCCGCTGCGGCAGGTGTGCACCGCGCTCGCGCAGGGCTCGGCCAAGTACGGCGTCGACGACGAGCTGCAGGCGTCGCTGCGCGACGTCGCCGACCACCTCACCGAGGTCGCCGAGCGGGTGGAGACCTTCCGCTCCGCCCTGCGCGACATCCTCACCGTGAACGCCACGCTCGTGGCCCAGCGGCAGAACGAGGAGGCCAAGGCCCAGAACGAGGAGATCAAGAAGATCTCCTCGTGGGCGGCCATCCTGTTCGCCCCCACGCTCGTGGGCACGGTGTACGGCATGAACTTCGACACGATCCCCGAGCTGCACTGGGCCTACGGCTACCCGTTCGCCCTGGTGGCGATGGTCGCGGTGAGCGCCACGCTGTACGGGGTGTTCCGGTTCCGGCGCTGGATCTGACCCCGGAGCGCGACCGCGGGCCGCGGGCGGGCCCGGGCATGACATCCGTCATGCCCGGGCCGTGCACCCCCCACGTGGACCGGTGACGGGGCGCACTACCGGCGGGCCCGCTCCGCCGGGAGGCTCGGAGGCATGAGCCAATCCACCGAACCGATGATCTCGGTCCGCGGGGCCCGGCGCCGCTACGGCGGCTTCGAGGCCGTCCGCGGCGTCGACCTCGAGGTCCACCGCGGCGAGCTCGTCGCCCTGCTCGGCACCAACGGCGCCGGCAAGACGTCGCTCGTCGAGATGATCGAGGGCCTCGCCCCGGCCGACGGCGGCGAGGTCCGCGTGCTCGGCCACGACCCGTACCGTGAGCGCCGCCGGGTGATCGACCGGGTCGGCGTGATGCTGCAGGAGGCGGGGTTCTCCTCCGACCTCACCGTGGCGGAGACGGTGCGCATGTGGGCCTCCACGATGACCAGCCCGCGCCCGCAGGCCGAGGCGCTCGACGCCGTCGCGCTGACCCACCGCGCCGACGTGCGCGTCGCCAGCCTCTCCGGCGGCGAGCGCCGCCGCCTGGACCTGGCGCTGGCCGTCCTGGGCGACCCTGAGGTGCTGTTCCTCGACGAGCCGACCACGGGCCTGGACCCGGAGAGCCGGCAGGCCACCTGGCGGCTGGTGCGCAGCCTCCAGGCGGCGGGCACCACGGTGCTGCTGACCACGCACTACCTCGACGAGGCCGAGGCGCTCGCCGACCGCGTGGCGATCATGAGCGGCGGGCGCATCGTGCGCGAGGGCACGGTGTCCGACGTCGTCGCGGCCGAGCCGGCGACGATCGAGCTCGAGGCGCGCGACGCCGAGGGCCGCACCGTCGTCGTCGGCCCGGAGGACCTGCCGCCGCTGGCCGGCCTGCTCGAGGCGTCCGTGGACCGCGCGCGGGTGCGCCTGCGCACCCAGCGGCTGCAGGAGGACCTCGAGGCCGTGCTGGCCTGGGCCCGCGGCCTCGACCTGCGGCTGCACCACCTCGACGCCCGCTCGGCGTCGCTGGAGCAGGCGTTCCTGGCGCTGGCGCAGCGCACCTCCGAGGCGGCGGCCGACGCCGCACCCCCCGCCGCCGGCGGGGCCGGCGGCCCGACCCGACCGGAGGTGGCCGCATGAGCGCCGCACCCGTGACCCCGCACCCGACCCCGCCCGCGACGCCGGCCGCCGCGCACCGTGGCGCCGCCCCGGCGCGCCGCGCGACGTCGTTCTCCCTGCGCCGCGTGGCGGCGCTGGCACGGGCCGAGACGCTGCTGCTGCTGCGCAACGGCACGGCCCTGTTCAACGCGATCGCGATCAGCCCGCTGTTCGTGCTGTTCTTCTCGACGGTGTCGGGCACCCTCGGGCCGGACGCCGACCCGGACGTCGCCGGCCCGCTGATCCTCCAGCAGCTCGTCTCGATGAGCCTGCTGTTCGTCGTCTACTACAACCTCACCACCACGTACGTGGCGCGCCGCCAGGAGCTGGTGCTCAAGCGGCTGCTGACCGGCGAGTGCTCGCGGCCCGAGCTGCTGGCCGCGGCGGCCGTGCCGGCGCTGCTCATCACGGCGGTGCAGCTCCTGCTCGGGTACGCGGCCGTGGCGCTGCTGCTGGCCCCGCCGCCGCTGGCCAACCCCGTGCTGCCGCTGCTGGCCCTCGTGCTGGTGACCCCGACGCTCGTGCTGCTCGCGGCCGCCACCTCGGGCGTCTCCCGCACGGTGGAGTCGGCGCAGCTGACCACGCTGCCCGCCCTGGCGGTGCTCATGGTGTTCTCGGGCGTCGTGACGCCGGGCGGCGGCGAGGGCGGGTTCGACGACGTCGCGCGGTTCACGCCGATGCACGCGGTGGCGGCGCTGTTCCGGCTCGGCCTGACGGGCACCGGCACCGACGGTGCCCCGCTGGCCCTCGGCGAGACCTTCGCGCAGGCCGCGCTGCCCGTGGCGGTGCTGCTCGCCTGGGCCGGCGTCGCCTGGTACGCCGCCCGGCGGTGGATGCGGTGGGAGCCGCAGCGCTGACGGGCCGCGGCCCGCGCGCGATGCGTGGGGACGACGGCGGCGCGCACGGTCCGTGGCAGGCTGGCGCCATGGACCGTGCGCACCGCCCAGCCGCGCGAGGCGCCCGGGGCATGACCGGCGTCCGCGGCGTCGAGGTGTACACCCGCTCCACCCTGTACGTGGTCTGCCTGCTCGAGCCGTTCCTGCTCCTGGTCGCGGCGGCGGGCATGGCGGAGGACCCGCCCGCCCCGCTCGTCGCGGGCGCGCTGCTGGTGCTCGCCGTCCTCCACACCGCGCTCAGCATCGCGACGCTGCACCTGGGGATGGCGCCGCCGCCCGAGCGCGGCCGGCCCTTCCGCGTCACCGTCGCGCTCCTGGGCGGGGTCGCGGCGGCGTTCGTCGTGCTCGCCCTGGCCGCCGTGCCGTCGCTGCCCCCGCCCTACGACGGCTTCTGGTACACCGAGGACCCCCGGTCGGTGGTGCTGCTCACGGTGGGCATGTTCACGCTCGGCGCCCTGACCCCCGTGCTGCGCTCGCGCCCGCTCGTGGTCGGGTCGCTGGCCGTGGCCGCGCTGACCGCGCTCGGCCGGGTGCTGGCCGGCACCCCCGGCGCGGTGGGGATCGCGGTCCTGACGCTCTTCATCACCGCCGGGTCCGCGTTCAGCTTCCGCCTGTCCGTGTGGATCCTCGAGGTGGTCCGCGAGCTCGAGGCCGCCCGCGACGCCACCGCCCGGCTCGCCGTGGCCGAGGAGCGGCTGCGGATCGCCCGCGACGTGCACGACGTCGTCGGGCGCGCGCTGGCCACGGTGGCCGTCAAGAGCGAGCTCGCCGCCGAGCTCGCCCGGCGCGGCGACGCCCGCGCCGTCGACGAGATCCTCGCCGTGCGCGCGCTCGCGCAGGAGTCGTCCCGCGAGGTGCGCGGCGTCGTCGCCGGCTACCGGTCGGTCGACCTCGCCACCGAGCTGGCCGGGGCCCGCGCGGTGCTCACCGCCGCCGGCATCGCCGTGCGCGTGCTGGGCACGGTGCCCCCGCTCGACCCGCCGCGCCAGGAGGCGCTGGCCTGGGTGGTGCGCGAGGCCGTCACCAACGTGGTGCGCCACTCCGCCGCCGGCGAGTGCGTGCTGCGGCTCGAGCAGGCCGACGGGGCCACGGTGCTCACCGTGGGCAACGACGGCGTGCGCGCCGGCACGCCGGGCCCCGCCGGCCCGGGCGGCAACGGCCTGGCCGGGCTGCGCGAGCGGCTCGCCGCCGTGGGCGGTGGCATCACGACGCGGTACGACGGCGACCGGTTCGTGCTCGTCGCGCGCGTGCCCGCCGTCGTCGTGCCGGACCGCCCGGGCGTCCCCGGCCCCGAACCTCACCCGAAGGAGCGTGCATGATCCGCGTGGTGCTCGCGGACGACGAGACCCTCATCCGCGACGCCGTCGCCGCCCTGCTGGCGCTCGAGGAGGACATCGAGGTCGTGGCCGTCGCCGGCTCCGGCACCGAGGCGCTCGCGGTGATCGAGCGGCTGCGGCCCGACGTGGCCGTCCTCGACCTGCAGATGCCCGGCCTGGACGGCATCGAGGTCGCCGAGCGGGTCGCGCGCAGCGTGCCGGGCTGCGGCATCGCCGTCGTCACGAGCCACGGCCGGCCCGGGTACCTCAAGCGGGCGCTCGCCGTGGGGGCGCGGGCGTTCCTGCCCAAGACCGTCCCGGCCGGCGTGCTCGCCACCGCCGTCCGGCAGGTGGCGGCCGGCGGGCGCTACGTCGACTCCGAGCTGGCCGCCGAGGCGATCGCCGCCGGCGACTCCCCGCTCACCGCGCGGGAGGCCGACGTGCTCGAGCTCGCCGCCGACGGCGCGCCCGTGGAGGAGATCGCCCACCGTGCCGCCCTGGCGCCGGGCACCGTGCGCAACTATCTGTCGTCCGCCGTCGCCAAGCTCGGGGCGAGCAACCGGCACGAGGCGGTGCGGCTGGCCCGCGCGCAGGGGTGGCTCTGAGGGCCGACGCTGAGAGCGGCTCCGGGGCGCCGGGCGGCCGCCCGGGGTGTCCCCGGCGGACCGTAGGCTGGTCCCCGTGTACGAGGGCGCTGTCCAGGACCTGATCGACGAGCTCGGCCGCCTGCCCGGGGTCGGCCCCAAGAGCGCCCAGCGCATCGCGTTCCACCTGCTCGCGGCCGACGCCGCGGACGTGCGCCGCCTGGTCGACGCGCTGACCGAGGTCAAGGCGCGGGTGCGGTTCTGCGAGGTGTGCGGCAACGTGGCCGAGTCCGAGCGCTGCCGCATCTGCCTGGACCCGCGCCGCAGCGACGAGGTCATCTGCGTGGTCGAGGAGCCCAAGGACGTGGTGGCCATCGAGCGCACCCGCGAGTTCCGCGGGCGGTACCACGTGCTCGGCGGCGCCATCAACCCGATCGAGGGCGTGGGCCCGGACGACCTGCGGACCGCGGAGCTCATGGCCCGCCTCGCGGACGGCGTGGTGCAGGAGGTCATCCTGGCCACCGACCCGAACGTCGAGGGCGAGGCCACGGCCACCTACCTGGCCCGTCTCATCGGGCCGATGGGGCTGACCGTCTCGCGCCTGGCAAGCGGGCTGCCGGTCGGCGGAGACTTGGAGTACGCCGACGAGGTCACCCTCGGCCGGGCGTTCGAGGGACGGCGCGTGGTCGGCCGCTGAGGCCGGCCCGACGAGACGTGAGGGGGGCCCACGTGGGCGAGATCGAGGTGGCGGGTGACCTGCGCGAGGTCGCCGAGAGGACCCAGGGCCACGTGCGCGCGTTCCTGTCGACGACCACGCAGGTCGCCTCGGGCGCGTACCCGGGCGCCGAGCTGAGCCTGCTGCTGCTGGCCACGAGCGACCTGCTGGCCGCCGGGGCGCAGCTCGCGGCCATCACCGACGTCGTGCCCGTGGAGCGGTTCGAGCCCGACGCCGGCCCGGACACCGACGTGGACCCGCTGCGCGCCGCGCTGGCGCGGATGTTCGACGGCTTCGACGACTACGTCGAGGTGGTCGACCCGGTGCTCGGCGCCGAGGCGGGGCCCGCGACGCTCTCCGGTGACCTCGCGGCCGTGGTGGAGGAGCTCGCCAAGGGGCTGCAGCACTACGACGAGGGGCACGAGCTCGAGGCCCTGTGGTGGTGGCAGTTCTCCTACCTGTCCTCCTGGGGCGAGCGCGCGGCGAGCGCCGTGCGCGTGCTGCACGGCGTGCTCGCGCACCTGCGCCTCGACGTCGCCGACGACGTCGCGCAGGAGGCGGAGTACGACGCCCTGCACTCCTGAGCGCGTCCCGCTGCGGGCCGGGCTCCTTGAGCGGCGGTTCACCCGCCCGCGTCCGCCCGGCGCGGCCGCGTGGCCGGTAGCGTCCGGGCCATGGAGTCCAGCAGGGGGATCCACGCCGTCGGCGTGCGCAGGGCGTTCGGCGAGGTGCAGGCGCTGGCCGACGTGGGGCTGGAGGCCCGCCCGGGCCGGGTGACGGCGCTCGTGGGGCCGAACGGGTCGGGCAAGACCACGCTGCTGCTCGTGCTGGCCGGGCTGCTCGTGCCCGACGCCGGGCAGGTCACCGTGGCCGGCTTCGACCCCGTCACCGAAGGCCCGCAGGCCCGCGCCCGCACCGGGTGGATGCCCGACGTGTTCGGCACCTGGGACTCCCTGACCGCGCGTGAGGTGCTCACCACCGTGGCGGCGGCCTACCGCCTGCCGCGCGACGCCGGCGCCGCCCGCGCCACCGAGCTGCTGGAGCTGGTGCACCTCACCGAGCTGGCCGACGCCCCGGCCCACGTCCTCTCGCGCGGGCAGAAGCAGCGGCTCGGCCTGGCCCGCGCGCTCGTGCACGACCCCGACGTGCTGCTGCTCGACGAGCCCGCCTCCGGGCTCGACCCACGCTCGCGGGTGGACCTGCGCGTGCTGGTGCGCGAGCTCGCCGCCCGGGGCACCACCGTGCTGGTCAGCTCGCACGTGCTCACCGAGCTCGACGAGATGGCCGACGACGCCGTGTTCCTGTCCGGCGGCCGCACCGTGGCCACGCAGTCGGTGACCGCGGCGCAGGCGCAGCGGCGGCGGTGGCGCCTGGCGGCGCTCGACCCCGCCGCGCTGGGCGCGTGGCTCGCCGCGGCGGGCGTGCCCGCCACCGCGGCCGACGACGGCGCCGTGCACGTGGAGCTGGCCGGCGACGCCGCGGCCGCCGCGCTGCTGCGCGACGCCGTCGCCGCGGGCGTGCCGGTGACGAGCCTGGCCCCCGCGGGCGGCGTGCTGGAGCAGGCGTACCTGGCCCTGGAGGAGGAGCGGCGATGACCACCGAGACCGTCGACCCCACCGTCCGCCCGCCGGCGTCGGGTCGGCCGCGCCGCCGCGGCGGCTGGGGCCCCACCTGGCGGCTGACCTGGCAGGGCGTGCGCACCGTCGCCCAGCTCGAGCTGCGCCAGCGGCTGCGCTCCACGCGCTGGAAGGTGGCGCTGGTGGTGTGGTTCGTCGTGGTCGGCGCGATCACCGCGCTGGCCGTGGGCGCCGTCGGCGACGCCACGTCGGCCGAGACCGGCGTGGGCTCCACGATCTTCGGCATCGTCGTGTTCTTCGTGCTGTTCCTGGGCCTGGTCGTCGCGCCGACCCTGTCCTCCGCCGCGGTCAACGGCGACCGCAACGCCGGCACCCTCGCCACACTCCAGGCCACCCTGCTGACGCCCGCCGAGATCGTCGTCGGCAAGCTGCTCGCCGCGTGGGCGGCCGCGCTGGCCTTCCTCGCCGCCAGCGTGCCGTTCATCGTCTGGGCGATCGCCGCGGGCGGGCTGAACCCGCTGACGCTGCTCGCCACGCTCGTCGTGCTCGCGCTCGAGCTCGGCGTCCTGTGCGCGATCGGGCTGGGCTTCTCCGCGCTGGTCGCGAAGACGTCCGGCTCGGGCGTGCTCACCTACCTGGTCGCGGGCGGGCTGAGCGTGGGCACCCTGCTCGTCTTCGGGCTCACCGTGCCCGCGGTGACCGTGGACGAGGAGGTGCGGGTCTGGGACGTGGCGGCCGACCACGACTGGGAGTCCGGCGAGCGGCCGGCCTGCGAGTGGCAGGTGCAGGAGATCCCGCAGATCCACACCGAGCGCACGTGGTGGCTGCTGGCCGCCAACCCGTTCGTCGTGGTCGCGGACGTGCAGCCCGTCGGGTGGCGCGACGAGGGCGGGTTCCTCGCGTCGAGCGACCCGCTCGCGGCCATCCAGGAGGCGGTCCGGGCGGCCCGCACCGGCCCCGCCGACGAGGTGGACTGGTGCAGCGGCGCGTGGGCCGCCGTCGACGCCGACGGCGGCGGGATGGTCGACCCCGACTCGCCCGTCGAGGCGCCGGAGCCGTCGACGGCGCCCGTGTGGCCGTGGGGCCTGGGCCTGCACCTGCTGCTCGGCCTGGGCGCGGTGGTGCTGGCGGTGCGGCGCCTGCGCATCCCGGCGTACACCCTGCCGCGCGGCACGCGCGTCGCCTGACCCCAGACCTGACCCCAGACCTGCCCTCGGACCTGACCTCGGACCTGACCTCGGACCTGCCCTCGGACCTGGCCTCAGACCAGGTCGCAGACCACCCGGTCGCGCCCCGCGCGCTTGGCGCGGTACAGGCAGGCGTCCGCGCGGCTGAGCAGCTGCGCCGGGTCCGGCACCGGCACCGTGGGCGCGCTCGCCGCGCCGATGCTGGTGGTCACCGGCACGTCGGCCGTCAGGGCGGACCACGGGTGCGCCCGGATCGTGGCGCACAGCTCCTCCAGCAGCGTGGCGGTCGCGGCGTGGTCGCCGCCGGCCAGCACGAGCAGGAACTCCTCGCCGCCCATCCGGGCGGCGAACGACCCGTCGGGCGCCTGCGCCACGGCGTCCTCGAGCAGCTCCGCCACGGTCCGGAGCACCTGGTCGCCGACGTCGTGGGAGTGCTGGTCGTTGACGCACTTGAAGTGGTCCAGGTCGAGCAGCGCGACGGTGACGGGCTCGCCGCGGCCCGCGGCGGCGGTGAGCAGCAGGGGCAGCTCCTCGTCGACGAAGCGGCGGTTGTACAGGTGGGTGAGGGGGTCGCGCAGGGACAGCTCCCGGTAGCGCCGGCTCTGCCGCCGCGCCTCGGAGGTCTCGTACACCGCCTGGATGGCGCGGGCGCGGGCGTCGCGCTCGTCCGACTGCAGCTGCAGCGCCTCGCGGGCGTAGGCCTGGTGCTCGTGGAAGGCGGCCTCGAAGTCCCCGGCGGCGGCGTGCAGCTCCGCCTGCTCCTCGCGGGCCTCCACCCGCAGGGTGCCCAGGCTGAGCTTGTCGCAGATCTCGACGCACACGTCGAGGTTCTGCTGGGCCTCGTCGAGCTTGCCGAGGGCACGCTGGACCCGGACGAGGGCGAGCAGGCCCTCGGCGCCCGCGTCGCCGTCGGCGTCGAACCGCCGGAACTCGGGGTCGGTGGCGGGTTGCAGCACCTCCTCGGCCTCGGCCAGGCGGTCGAGCCGGATGAGGACGCGCGCGACGGTGTCCAGCCGGCCGAGGGTGAGCACGCGCCCCTGGGCGGCGGAGAGCTCCTGCAGCCGCGTGGACAGCCCGAGCGCCGTCTCGGCGTCCCCGTGCTGCGCCTCGATGTAGGCCCAGTTGTTGACGACCGTGAGCTCGCGGTCCACGTCCCCCAGGGCGACGGCCATGGCGAGCGACTGGCGGTAGCGCCGCCGGGCGCCCTCGACGTCGCGGTTGAGACCGAGCGCGTCCCCGAGCCGGCACAGGTGGTCCAGGCGCATCGTCGCCGACGCCCGCTCGTCCAGCAGCTCGACGGCGCGCAGCGAGTGCTCCAGCCCGCGCGACAGGTCGCCGAGGTCGAGGAAGATCCGCTGCAGCACGTAGTGGGCCCGGGCCTGCACCAGCGTGGCGCCGTTCTCGGTGCCCCAGCGCAACGCCTGCTGCGCCAGCACGCCGGCCTGGCCGAGCTCGCCGTCGCGCTGCAGCACCTCCGCCTGCGCCAGCTCCGCCCGCATCTCCAGCTCGGTCAGCCCGTGGGCGCGCACCACGCGCAGCAGGCGCTCCGCGCGGGCGGCAGCGGCGGCGCTGTCGACCCGGGGGAGCAGCTCGACCTCGGCGACCTCCGCCTCGAGGGCGGTGAGCTCCTCGGCGGAGAGGGGGGCGGGGGCGGCGCCGTGCTCCTCGATGTGGGTCACCGCCGTCACCTCGGATCGGGTCATGGTTGAAGGAGAAACCTGTTGCTCGCGTCATCGGCAGTCCGACACGCGGGTTGAAGGCCTTGTCGTGACTTCACCCGGGGCACCGGGCCCGGTCGCGCCCGCGGACGCCGGCGCGCGCGGACCGCGTGGCAGGATCGCCCGGTGCCCGACATCGACTCGCTCACCCTCGTCCTGCTGCTCCTCGCCGGCCTCACCGCCGGGTGGGTCGACGCGGTGGTCGGCGGCGGCGGGCTGATCCAGCTGCCCGCCCTGCTGCTGGTGCCGGGGCTGAGCCCGGTGCAGGCGCTGGCCACCAACAAGGTGGGGTCGATCATGGGCACCTCGACCAGCGCGATCACCTACGCCCGGCGCGTGAAGCCGGACTTCACCACGGCGGGCCCGCTGGCGCTCGCGGCGCTGGCCGGCGCCGTCGGGGGAGCGGCGCTCGCCTCGCGCATCCCGGCGTCGGCGTTCAAGCCGATCATCCTCGTCGTCCTCGTGGGCGTCGCGGTCTACACCATCGTCAAGCCGTCGCTCGGGGAGCACACGCGGCTGCGCTGGGAGGGCAACGGGCACCGGTGGGCCGCCGCCGCCATCGGCCTGGTCATCGGGTTCTACGACGGCGTGCTCGGCCCCGGCACCGGCACGTTCCTGGTGATCGCGCTCGTCAGCGCGCTCGGCTACGCGTTCCTGCCGGCCTCGGCCCTGGCCAAGATCGCGAACTTCGCCACGAACCTCGGCGCGCTGATCTTCTTCGTCCCCGCCGGCCACGTCGTGTGGCCGCTGGGCCTCGCGATGGGCGCCGCCAACCTCGTCGGCGGGTACGTCGGCGCGCGCATGGCGGTGGCCAAGGGCTCCCGGTTCGTGCGGGTCGTGTTCGTCGTCGTGGTGGGCGCGCTCGTCTGCCGCCTGGGGTACGACGTCGTCACCGGCGGCTGACGGCGCGGCGCCGTCCCCGCGCGGACCCACCGCGACGGCGGTCGGGACGAGCGCGGGTCACCAGTCGGCCGGCCGCGTGGCCGCGCCGTCGAGCCACAGCCGGTCGCCGGAGTCGCGGTGCGAGCCGGTGGTGCCGACGTGCTTGGTGCTGATGCGGTCGCCCTTGCGGATCACCTGGGCCATCGCCTGGGCGTGCCCGTGGCCGAGGCCGTGCTCGGTCTTGAGCCACCCCACGACGGGCCGGGCCTTCGAGTCCGGGCCGAAGCCCTGGGCCGCGGCGAGCTCCACGAGCTGGCGCGGGGTCAGCCCCGTCTGCTTCTCCACGCTGTCGAGATACGCCTGGAACGACATCGTCCACCCCTCGTCGGTCGGCGGGCCGAGCCCGCGCTGCGCCGGGCGTCGCGCCCGTCGGTCCCTACCGTGGCGCACGTGGCGCCCGGCCCGCCAGGGCTTTGCGCCGGTAGCGTCGCCGGCATGACGCACTCCTATGCGACGCGGCTGACCTGGCAGGGCTCCACCGGGGCGGGCTACCGCGCCTACCCGCGCGACCACGCCGTGACCGCGGCGCCGGCGGAGCAGGAGCTGGCGCTCAGCGCCGACCCGGCGTTCCGCGGCGCGCCCGAGCGGCTCAACCCCGAGCAGCTCGTGGTCGCCGCGGCGAGCTCGTGCCAGCTGCTGTCCTTCCTCGCGGCGGCCGCCCGCGCCGGCGTGGACGTGCGCGGGTACGCCGACGACGCGACCAGCACGCTCGACCTGTCGCTCGAGCGCCCGCGCCTGACCGCGATCCGGCTCGCCGCCGTCGTCGAGGTGGCGCCCGGCACCGACCACGCCACCGTGGAGCGCCTGGCCCACGAGGCGCACGAGCAGTGCTACATCGCGAACACGCTCGTGGTGCCGGTGGAGCTCGAGGTCAAGGTCGTCGACGCGGCCTGAAGGCGCGCCGGGCCGTCGAGCACCGGCCGGGCCCCACGGGCCGGGTCCGGTGAGACGGGTTCGACCGGGCGGCGGCCCGGCGCCTACCATCGAGCGTTCCTGCAAGCACCCGGCGGACCGTTGAGAGAGACGGAGGCCGGCGACAGAAAGTAGCGAGCATGGCACTTGTCGTGCAGAAGTACGGCGGGTCCTCCGTCGCCGACGCGTCCAGCATCAAGCGCGTGGCCAAGAGGATCGCCGAGGCCAAGCGGGCGGGGAACGACGTCGTCGTCGTGGTGAGCGCGATGGGCGACACCACCGACGAGCTCCTCGACCTGGCCGCCCAGATCACCCCCCTCCCGCCGCAGCGGGAGCTCGACATCCTCCTGACCGCCGGCGAGCGCATCTCGATGTCGCTGCTCGCCATGGCGATCACCAACCTCGGGGTCAAGGCCAAGTCCTTCACCGGCCAGCAGGCCGGCCTCATCACCGACGCGGTGCACGGCCGGGCGCGGATCGTCGACGTCGTGCCGTCGCGCATCCGCGAGACGATCGAGCGGGGCCAGGTGGCGATCGTCGCCGGGTTCCAGGGCGTCACCACCGAGACGAACGACGTCACGACGCTCGGCCGCGGCGGCTCGGACACCACCGCCGTCGCGCTGGCGGCCGGCCTGGACGCCGACGTCTGCGAGATCTACACCGACGTCGACGGCGTGTTCACCGCCGACCCGCGCATCGTGCCCGCCGCCCGCAAGATCGACCGCCTCACCTACGAGGAGATGCTCGAGCTCGCGGCGTCCGGCGCCAAGGTGCTGGCCCTGCGCAGCGTCGAGTACGCGCGCCGCTACGGCGTGCCCGTGCACGTGCGCAGCTCGTTCTCGCACGCCGCCGGCACCCTCGTCATCGGCACCCACGGTGACCGCATCGACCCCAACGCCCCCGCCCCCGCCGCGGCCCGTGCCGCCGGCGACCCGGCCGCCCAGGAGGAAGCAGAGATGGAAGCCCCGATCATCTCCGGCGTCGCGCACGACCGCAGCGAGGCCAAGATCACCGTCGTCGGCGTGCCGGACGTGCCGGGCATGGCCGCGCGCATCTTCGAGGTCGTCGCCGCGGCCGGCGCGAACATCGACATGATCGTGCAGAACGTGTCCGCGGCCCAGACCGGCCTGACGGACATCTCCTTCACGCTGCCCGAGGGCGACGGGCCGCAGACGATGTCCGCGCTCAAGTCGGTGCAGGAGGAGCTGGGCTTCGCCTCGCTGCAGTTCGACGACCAGATCGGCAAGCTGTCGCTGGTCGGCGCGGGCATGAAGTCGCACCCGGGCGTCTCCGCCGCGCTGTTCGGCGCGCTGCGCGACGCCGGCATCAACATCGAGATGATCTCCACCTCGGAGATCCGCATCTCCGTGGTGACCCGCGCCGACTCGCTCGACGAGGCCGTGCGCGCCGTGCATCACGCGTTCGGGCTGGACTCCTCCGAGGGCGAGGCCGTGGTCTACGCCGGGACGGGGCGGTGAGCCGGGATGGCTGAGATCAGCGAGAACGGCGTCAACCTCGCCGTCGTCGGCGCCACCGGCCAGGTCGGCGGCGTCGTGCGCCGCCTGCTGGTGGAGCGCGACTTCCCCGTCAAGGAGATCCGCTTCTTCGCCTCGGCCCGCTCGGCCGGGCAGACGATCGAGTTCGCGGGCGTGCCGGTCACCGTGGAGGACGTCGCCGCGACGCCCACCGAGGGCCTGGCCGACGTCGACGTGGCGATCTTCTCCGCCGGTGGCGGCACGTCGCGCGAGCACGCGCCGCGGTTCGCCGAGGCGGGCGCCGTCGTCGTGGACAACTCCTCGGCCTGGCGGCTCGACCCCGAGGTGCCGCTGGTGGTCTCGGAGGTCAACCCCGAGGCGATCGGCGAGGCGGCCAAGGGCATCATCGCCAACCCGAACTGCACCACCATGGCCGCGATGCCGGTGCTCAAGCCGCTGTCCGACGAGGCGGGGCTCGAACGCCTGCGGGTGGCCACCTACCAGGCGGTCTCCGGCTCCGGCCTGGCGGGCGTCGAGGAGCTCGCCTCCCAGGTACGCTCCGCCGTCGGGCAGGACTTCGAGGCGCTCGCGCACGACGGGTCCGCGATCGACCTGCCGGCGCCGGTGAAGTACGTCGCGCCGATCGCGTTCGACGTCGTGGCCCTGGCCGGGTCGCTCGTCGACGACGGGTCCGGCGAGACCGACGAGGAGCAGAAGCTGCGCAACGAGTCGCGCAAGATCCTCGGCCTGCCCGGCCTCGCCGTGGCCGGCACGTGCGTGCGCGTGCCGGTGTTCACCGGGCACTCGCTGGCGATCCACGCCGAGTTCGCGGAGCCGATCACGCCGGAGCGGGCGCGCGAGCTGCTGGCCGTCGCGCCGGGCGTGCAGCTGGCCGACGTGCCGACGCCGCTCGCCGCGGCGGGCGTGGACCCGTCGCTCGTGGGGCGCATCCGCACCGACCAGTCGGTGCCCGACGGGCGCGGCCTGGTGCTGTTCGTGTCCAACGACAACCTGCGCAAGGGCGCCGCGCTCAACGCGATCCAGATCGCCGAGCTGGTGGCGGCCGACCTGGCCGAGCTCGCGGCGCTCGACGCCGCCGAGGCGGGCGTGCCGGGGCAGCTCGCCGAGGACTGAGCCTGGCCCGGGTGGCGCCGGTCCCGCGGGCCGGCTCGGGTGGCGCCGGTCCCGTCGGGCCGGCGCCGTCCGCGTCTGTGAAACGCTGCGTCCCATGACGACGATCCGCGCCGCATCGCTGCCCGGCCCGGACGCCACGGCCGTCGGCCGCCTCGTCGGGGCCTACCTGCGCGCCACCGAGCAGGAGAAGGCGGCCCGCGGCCTGGCGTCCGACCCGGGCGACGGGCCGCTCCCGCCGCGCTACCAGGCCGAGGTCGACGACCCGGCGGCCGCGTTCGCCGGTGCCACCGCGCTCCTGGCCGCCCGGGGCGGGGCGGACGTCGGCGTCGTCGTGGTCACCCGCGACGCCGCGGGCGACGGCGAGCTCAAGCGGCTCTGGGTCGACCCGGCGGCCCGCGGGGCCGGCGTCGCACGCGCGCTCCTCGACCACGCGATCGGGCTGGTCGCCGGCGCGGTGCGGCTGACCGTCTGGGACTGGCGCGAGGACGCGATCCGGGCGTACCGGCGCCACGGGTTCACGCCCGCGGCCGCATGGGACGGGCGCGAGCGCCTGGTGTGCCTGGAACGACGCGGATTGAAAGGCCCGTCGTGACGACGGCGACCGCGGCCGCCCGCGAGGGCGCGCTCGGCGCCCCGAGGGAGTGGAGCGGCGGGTGTTCGTCTCGCCGATGATCGGGCTGTGCCTGGTGCTGACGGTGGCCGTCGTGCTGCTGCGGCAGCAGCGCGGCGGCGGGCTGCCTCGCAACGGCACGATCGGCGTGCGAACCCGGCGCACGCTGCGCTCGGACGCCGCCTGGTCCGCCGGGCAGGCGGCCGCGACGCCGTACCTCGTGGCCATGGCAGCGGTCAGCGCGTTCGGTGCCGTCGGGCTGGGGGTGGTGCAGCTCGCGGGCGGCGCCGAGGCGCTCGGCCATGTGCTCGCGCTCGGCAGCTACGGCCTCGTGGTCGTCACGGCGCTCCTGGCCTGGCGCGCCGCCGACCGCGCGGCCGACGCGGCGGCCGACTGACCGGACCCGTGCTCAGCAGGTGGCGGCGCCCGTGAGGTCGTCGCAGACCAGCCGCGTGCGGGCCTCGGTGACGGTGGCCGGCGCGGCCTCGCTGGTGGTGGTGATCGTCCCGGCGATCGCGGTCCAGTCGGTGCTGCCGGCGACGCGGAAGCTGCCCTCCCACGTGGTGGCGAGGCTGACGGTGACGCCGGACCGGTAGGTGTTCCCGTCGTCGTCGACGGCGGAGCCCGCGTCGCTGCCCGGCTCGCCGAGCCGCGTGTACGTGTGGCCCACCCAGGACTCGTCCGGCGCGGGGTCGCCCGCCTGCCACGGGCGGCCGGGGTCCGACGTGACGAGGGTGCCGCCGCCGGGGGAGTGCGGGTCGTCGAAGTCCCAGGCGAACTCGACCGGCTCGGCCCGGATCGTGACCGGGACGCCGAGCAGGGTGACGTCCTGCTCCTGCACCGCCGCGGTCGTGTAGGCCGGGTAGCGCACGTTGACCAGCAACGGCTCGCCGCCCTGGAGGGTGACCGGAGGCGCGTCGACCCGCATCGAGCGAAAGGCGCGCTCGGCCTCCGCCCGGAGGTCGGCGGGCGTCACGCACTGGTCGTCGCCCAGCTGCTCGGCCTGGCCGTAGGAGCCGTCGTCCTGGACGCGCTGCACCCACAGGGCGTCGAGCTGGTACGTGCCCTCCTCGCACGGCGCGGGGACGACGTTCTCGGTGTACCCCTCGGCGCAGGCGCCGGCCTGGTTGACGATCTCGACCAGCATGTCGAGGTCCGAGAGCGCGCAGATCTTGGCGTCGGCGCGGAAGTACTTGTCTTTCGGGGGGTCGGTTCCTTGGCGGCCGCCCGTCCCCGTCTTCTTCGCATCAATACTTTGGTTCGCCGACACGTTGAAGCGATCGCGGGAAGCGGATGCATCGGTCTCGTAGTCACGCAAGTCTGGACCGCCCGAAGACGAGAATGCAGGCCCTTGCCCGAGGAGACTCAGCGCAACGGAAAGGACGATCGCTGCTGGCATCTGAGAACTTCGCATGACTTCACCGCTCAAGGAGTCCAACGCCGACAATGACCCACTGATCGTTTCGGCGCCCAATCTCCATTCGTCGCTGTGTCACTTCGGAGTCTGCAGTGAAAACCTGCTTCCCTGAAGCATCGACAATCGACGTGGCGCTTTTCGCGACCTCAACGTCGACAGGCCAGATACCTGTCATGTCGTCCTGGTCGTATACGCGAACTATTCGGACGTCTGTTACGCCGCCCTGGAAGACGTCTCGCCGTTCAGCGATCTCTCGCGCCTGCTCGAGTCGATTGGTGCAGTACTCGCACTCCTGGTGCGACATCGCCTCCCACTCGGCGGTGTCGTTGGTCGCCTGGATGTAGCTGTCGAGCTCCAGGAAGTACTGCGCCGCCGCCTCCGCGCCCGCCGCGCCGTCGTCGTCCATCTGCGCCGGCCGCTCCGGCTTCACGACCACGCTCGCCGCGCTCGGCGAGGGCGTCGGCGTGGTCGACGACTGGATGCCGGCGCTCGAGGAGGGCGGCGGGGAGTCGGGGTCGCCGGCCGTGCAGCCGGCCGCGGCCAGCGCCGTCACGAGACCTGCGCCGGCGATCGCGGCCCACCGGCGGGCTCGGCTCTGAGTCCAGGTGCGCGTCATGTCGTTGCTTCCCCCTGCCGTCAGCGACAACGTCACGACGATAGAGGATCGCTCTCCAGCGCGTCTCGGCGCCTGTGGACGCCTGCGCCGCCTTGGGCAGGTCGTGGGCGTCCGGCACGTCGAGCGGGGCGTAGGTCACCGCCTGCTCGAGGGTGGAGCAGCCCAGCACCGCGGCGGCGGCGGCGGAGTGGTGCCCGACGCGCAGCTCGCCGCGTCACTCGCCGTCGGGCGCCCGCGCCCCGATCGGCGCGCTGCCCACAGCGCGGTCGTGCCGCCGCACGGCGAGGCGCAGCCGCCGACGGCGGTCGTCCGGCAGGTCGAGGACCGCGCGGACCGCGTCGTCCCGGCGCCCGGCGCCCGGCGCGCAGCGCCGCCCACAGGCGTTCCTCAGCCGCGTCGGTCACGGGTAAGCCTGCCGCACGGACGGGCAGGGGCCCGCCGCAGCAGAAGGTGAAGAGACACGGGATCGAGCCGAGACCCTTGTGCTCGTCGTACCTCTGTGGTTCATTAGTCGAGTAATGAACCACAGAGCCACCGCCGCACCCGCGGCAGCACCCACGACATCCGCGAGGCGAGCCCATGTTCGACGGACCTGAGCCGATCTACCTGCAGATCGCGCAGATGATCCGCGCGCAGGTGCTCGCCGGCGAGCTCGGTGAGGAGGAGCAGGTCATGTCGACCACGCAGTTCGCCACCACGTTCCGCATCAACCCGGCGACGGCGGCCAAGGCGTTCGCCGAGCTCGTCGACGAGGGCGTGCTGTACAAGCGCCGCGGCCTGGGGATGTTCGTGTCCCCGGGCGCCCGCGAGAAGCTCCTCGGCGAGCACCGCCGCCGCTACTTCGACGAGGTCCTCGACCCGGCCCTGCTCCAGGCCGACATCCTCGGCATCCCGACCGCCGACGTCGTCGCGTACGTCCTCGGCCGCTCCGGCTCCGCCATCGACGGCTCCGCCACCGACGGCTCCGCCACCGACGGCTCCACCTCTGACCGCCTCGAACCGAAGGGCCCGTGACCATGCCACCGACCCTGCCCCCGCTGCCGCCCTTCGGCGCGCAGCTGGACGACGTCGTCGTCCGCTTCGGGCGCCGCCGCGACGTCGACGTCGCCGCGGGAACCACCCGCGTGAGCGACTCCTCCACCGCCCTCGACGGTGCGACCCTCACCATCCGCCCCGGCGTCATCACGGGGATCCTCGGACGCAACGGCGCCGGCAAGACCACCCTGCTGTCCCTCCTCGCCGGGTTCACGCAGCCCACCGGCGGGTCCGTCCTCGTCGGGCCGGAGGGGCGGATGGAACGCCCGTGGGAGAACCCGTGGGTCACCTCCGGCACGCTGCTGGTGCGGGAGAGCGGCGACGTCGTCGAGGACGAGAAGGTCTCCTGGGCGCTCAAGTACTACGCCGGCATGCGACCCGGCTGGGACGCCGACCTGGCCGGGCGGCTGCTCGACCGCTTCGAGGTCGACACCCGCAAGAAGCCCAGCGCCCTCTCGCGCGGCAAGCGTTCCGCCGTCGGCGCCACCATCGGCCTGGCGTCCCGGGCGCCGCTGACCATCTTCGACGAGGTCTACCTCGGCATGGACGCCCCCACGCGGTACGCGTTCTACGAGGAGCTGCTCGCCGACTACGCCGAGCACCCCCGCACGATCCTGCTGTCGAGCCACCTCGTCGAGGAGGTGGAGCGCCTCTTCGAGGACGTCGTCGTCCTCGACCGCGGCCGCGTCCTCATCGCCGAGACGGCCGACGAGATGCGCGCCCGCGGCGTCTCGCTGACCGGGCCTGCCGCCGCCGTCGAGCGGCTCGGCGCGGGGCGCGAGGTGCTCCACCGCCAGCAGCTCGGCGGCACCGTGCAGGTCACGCTGGCCGGGTCGCTGCCCGACGACGTCGCCGCCGCCGCGCAGGCGGCGGGCGTGGCCGTCGGCGCGGTGCCGCTGCAGGACCTCTTCGTGCGCCTCACCGACCACGCGGCCCCCGCCCGCCCCGGCGCGGCGGAGGCCGAGCCCACCGCCCCGAAGGGAGCGCTGCGATGAGTGCCGCCGCCCGCACCGCCGCGGACACCACCGCCCTCGCCCCGGACCGCCCCGCGGACCGCCCCGCCGTCGTGCGCGACGCCGGCCGGCGCGCCTTCCGAGCCGCGTGGAACTACCTCGCCGGGGGCCAGACCCTCTTCGCCGCCGGCTTCTGGCTCCTCTTCGGCCTCGTCATGGTGGTCGTGCCGCTGCTGGTGCGCGCCAACGACGGCGTCATGGGCGGCGGCGTGCTGACGGGCGCCAGCTACAGCGCCCGCTGGTTCGCCTTCTCCCTGGGCATCGCGACCACCTCGTCGCTGCTCACCATGCACCTTGCGGCGGGCGGCACCCGTCGCTCGTTCCTCCGGGCCACGATCGCCACCGCGGCCGTCGTCGGCCTCGTCTACGGGCTGTTCTACGGCGTCGCCACGGTCGGCGAGCAGGCCCTGTTCGGCGCGCTCGGCTGGGACTGGGTGCGACCCGAGGGTCTGCCCGCGGCCGGCGCGGCGGCCACCGTGGCCGACGCCGCGGCCGAGGGGCTGGCCTGCGCGGTGTACTCGCTGGTCGGCACCGCGATCGGCATGGGGTACCAGGGCTACGGCTCCTGGCTCGGCACCGCCCTGATCCTCCCCGGGCTCGCGCTCCTCGCGCTCGTCGGCGTCACCACACGCACCGGGGCGGCCGGGGACGCGCTCGGCCGGGTCCTGCCGTTCGACGGCTCGGCCGGCGTGCTCGTCGGGCTCCTCGGCGCGCTCGTCACGTGCGCCCTCGCGGCCGGCTGGCTGCGCGTGCACCTGCTGCGCGTGCAGCTGCGGCCGCCGTCCTGATCCGCCTCCACCACCACCGGGAGACGACCATGAGTGCCACACCCGTCGTGGAGGTCTCGCACCTCCGCAAGACCTATGGCGAGAAGGTGGCGGTCGACGACGTGTCGTTCGCCGTCCAGCCGGGGGAGATCTTCGGCATCCTCGGCCCCAACGGGGCCGGCAAGACCACGACCGTCGAGTGCCTCGCCGGGCTGCGGCACGCCGACGGCGGCGCGACCCGCGTGCTCGGCGTCGACACCCAGGCCGACCCCGGCGCCGTGCGCGGACTGCTGGGGGTCCAGCTCCAGGAGTCGGCGCTGCACGACAAGATCACGGTCGGCGAGGCGGTGCGGCTGTTCGCGTCGTTCTACCCGCACCCGGCCGACGTCGGCGAGCTGCTCGACCTGCTCGACCTCGCGCCGCACCAGGGCGTGCAGTACGCCAAGCTCTCGGGTGGCCAGAAGCAGCGGCTGTCCATCGCGCTGGCGCTCGTGGGCAGCCCGCGGGTGGCGATCCTCGACGAGCTGACCACGGGCCTGGACCCGCAGGCCCGGCGCAGCACGTGGGACCTGGTGGAGCGCGTCCGCTCGACGGGCGTGACGATCCTGCTGGTCACCCACTTCATGGAGGAGGCCGAGCGGCTCTGCGACCGGCTCGTGGTCATCGACGCCGGCCGCGTGGTCGCCGCCGGCACGCCGCTGGAGCTCGTGGACGGCCTCGACGACACGCGCACCGTGCAGCTGCGGCTGCCCGAGGTCGACGCCGCCCGTGGCCGGGAGGCGCTCGCCCGGCTGGCGGCGTCGCACCCGGACGTGCAGTCCGTGGACGACGCCGGCAGCGGCGTCGTGGCCGTCACCGGCACGCGGCGCGTGCTGTTCGCCGTCGTGCCCGCCCTGGCCCAGGTCGACGTCCTGCCCGACGACGTGCGGACCGTCACCCGCTCGCTCGAGGACGTCTTCGTGGCCGTCACCGGCCGCTCCTACGACCCGGACGCGGCGCCCGCCGCCGTCGGCAGCGGCGCCCCCGCCGCCGACGGCGCCGAGGGCGTCGGCCGGCGTCGGGACCTCACCCCCACCGCAGACCGAGGAGACCGGTCATGACCACCACCTCCCCGTCCCCCCTCGTCGTCGCCCGCCCGCGCGCCGCCGCCGGCTGGCGCGGGCTCGGCCGCCTGCTGCGCACCGAGACCGTCGTGTGGCTGCGTGACGCCGGCGCCGTGTTCTTCGGCCTCGCGTTCCCCACCGTGGTGCTGCTCGGGGTGGGCTTCGTCGTCCCGGGCATGCGCGACGTCATCACCGACGCGCCGCCGCCGTGGGGCGGCCTCACGCCCGTGGCGCTCTACGTGCCGGTCGTGCTGGCCGCGGCCGTGGCCACCTCGGCGCTCACGGTCATGCCCGTGACGCTCGCGACGTTCCGCGAGAAGGGCGTGCTGCGTCGCCTGGCCACCACGCCGATGCGGCCGCAGGCCCTCATCGTGTCGCACCTCGGCATCAACCTCGGCTCCACGCTGGTGGCCTCGCTCGTGGCGGTGGTGGTGGGCGTCCTGGTGTTCGACGCCGTCGCCCCGCAGCAGCTGGGGGTGGTGCTGCTGGCGTTCGTGCTCGCCGTCGCGGCGATGTTCGCGCTCGGCACCCTCGTCGCCGCGCGGGCCACCAAGGGCACCACGGCGTCGGCGATCGGGATGACGATCTACTTCCCCTTCCTCATGCTCGCCGGCCTGTGGACGCCCGGCCCGGTGATGCCCGACGTGCTGCGCGAGGTCGGCCGGTTCACGCCGCTCGGCGCGGCCTCGCAGGCGATGACCGAGGGCTGGTTCGGCGACGGGTTCCCGGCCTTCCAGATGGTCGTCATGCTCGTGTGGACGGCGGTGCTGCTGCCCCTGGGGGTGAAGCTGTTCCGCTGGTCGTGACGGCCGGCCCGGGGCCCGGCGAGCCGACGACGGCCTCGCCGGGCCTCACCGCACCCGCAGGCGGGAGCGTCAATAGGCTGGCGCCATGAAGCCGTTCCTGCTGCTCGGCACCCGTGCCGAGGACGTCGCCGCCGACGGCGAGCTCGAGGCCGTGCTGCGGTACGGCGGCCTGGCGCGGGAGCAGGTGCACCGCGTGCGGCTCGAGCGCGAGCCGATGCCCGCGGTCGACCTGGCCGACTACTCGGGCATCATCGTCGGCGGCAGCCCGTTCAGCTCCTCGGACCCCGAGGAGAGCAAGTCGCAGGTGCAGCGCAGGGTCGAGCGGGAGATCGGCGCCCTGCTCGACGACGTCGTGGCGCAGGACTTCCCGTTCCTCGGCGCCTGCTACGGCGTCGGCACGCTGGGGCGCCACCAGGGCGCCGTCGTCGACACCACCTTCGCCGAGCCCATCGGCCCCGTCACCGTGGAGCTCACGCCCGAGGGCGTGGCCGACCCGCTGCTCAAGACGTTGCCGCGGCGGTTCACGGCCTTCGTGGGGCACAAGGAGGCGGTGCGCGAGCTGCCGCCGGGCGCGGTGCTCCTGGCCACGTCCCAGGCGGCGCCGGTGCAGATGTTCCGGCTCCAGGAGAACCTCTACGCCACCCAGTTCCACCCGGAGCTGGACCTCGACGGCCTGCTGCAGCGCATCGAGGTGTACGCCGGCTACGGGTACTTCCGGCCGGACGAGCAGGACGAGGTCGTCGCCCGCGCCCGGTCGCGCGCCGTCACCGAGCCGTCGCGGATCCTGCGGGCGTTCGTGGAACGCTACGCCCGCGGCCGAGGCTGAGGGCGGGTCCTCGCACGACGACGGCGGCCGGCCACCCGCGCGGGGTGACCGGCCGCCGTCGTGCTCGGGGCGCGCGGGAGGTCAGTTGACCCGGACCCGCATGGTGCCCTGCTTCTCGTTCTGCTTGAGCACCTCGATGGTGGTGCCGGTGCCGCCCACGATGACGGAGCCCTGCGGGTTCGCGGCGTCGTAGTAGGCGTAGGGGTCGGTGTCGTCGAACGTCGACACGGCCGGCCGGCTCTTCACCGACAGGGTGGTCATGCCCGCCGCGGTCTCGCGGTGCAGCGAGATCGCGTCGGTGCGCTGCAGGCCGAACGTGGCGTCGAACGACTGGATCCGGTTGCGGGCGAGCGTGCCGTCCGACCACCGCAGCGCCGCGGCGCGGGCGTCGACGGGCAGGGCCTCGCCGCCGCCCGGGTGCGCCGACGTGTTGTTGTCGCCGTAGAGCGAGTTCACGTACCAGACCAGCAGGCCGTCCTGGTACGGGAAGTGCTCGACCTTGTCCGGCGCCGAGCTCGCCCAGCCGAAGTTGTACGGGCCGGTGCGCAGCGTGGCGTCGTAGCCGCCGTAGACCCGGTTCTCGGCCAGGTAGTAGTGCTCGTACGGCTGCTCGTACGTCCCCTCGGGGCCGACGGCGGTGAAGCCGTCGTTCGTCCAGCCCGCGACGCCGTCGGAGAAGTCCTCGGCGAGCGCGTCACCCACGGTGACCTCGTCCACGAGGAAGCCGAGCTCGTTCACGCCGCCGTCGCTGGCGTAGCGGAAGCGCACCTGGGCCTGCTGGCCCGCGAAGGCGGACAGGTCGGCGGTGAGGTCGACCCAGCCGTCGCTGCTGCCGGTGATGCCGCCACCGGTGTTGCCGCTGCCCTCCTCGGCGGTGGAGCGGTTGGTCGGCACGGCCGCCCAGCTCGCCCCGCCGTCCGTCGAGACCTCCACGTACGCGTAGTCGTAGTCCGCCTCGATCTCGTAGAGCGTCTTGGCCGCGAGCGTCGCCCCGGCCGGGACGGTGAACGCCGGCGAGGCGAGCGAGACGTCCAGGTTGTTCCCGGTGCCGGAGTAGGCGTACGCGCCGGCGACGGGGTCGGCGACCTCGACGGTCTCCTCGCCCGGAGGCAGGTTCACGAGCACGGCCTGCGCCTGGTTCTTCGTGGCGTGGAACGCCGGGCCCAGGTCGACCGTCTCGGTCTGGCCGGCCTCGACGGTCTCGTAGTCGAGCCAGCCGAGGAACAGCTTCTCGTGGGGGCCCATCTGGTTCGGCGTGGTGCCGATGGAGCCCTCGCCGTGGCTGAGCCACGAGCCGGAGCTCATGAGCGTCCAGTACGCGGTGCCGTTCTCGCCGCCCTGGGTGTCGTAGTAGTCCGGCAGGCCGAGGTCGTGGCCGAACTCGTGCGCGAACACGCCCAGGCCGCCGTTCTCCGGCTCGGTGGTGTAGTCGCGGATCCACAGGTCGGTGTCGCCGATCTGGATGCCGCCCACCTTGGCGTAGTCCGCGGGGCCGGTGGTGCCGACGCCGGCCTGGTTCACGGCCCAGCGGTGCGACCAGATCGCCCACTCGGGAGCACCGGCCTCCTCGCCCTCGCCGGCGTGGACCGCCTGGAAGTGGTCGATGTAGCCGTCGGGCTCGTTGGTGATGCCGTCACCGTCGAGGTCGTAGCGGTCCCAGATGTCGAAGGACCTCAGGTAGGCGACGATCTCGTCCTTGGTCCTGCCCTGGGCGAGCTGGTCGGCGTACCACGCGTTCGCGGTGTCCTGGATGAACCGCGTCATGTCGGCCTGGGACTCGGTCTGCCCGTAGGAGGCCTCGTTGTAGGGCACCGTCACCCAGTCGGCCACGTCGCCCTGCAGGTCGAAGCGGCCCGAGGACATCTCGTCGTAGACCCCGGCGAAGGACTCGCCGCCCTGGTCCTCCAGGCCGGTGAAGAACATCTGCTCGTAGTGCTCGCGCGAGAAGTCCGGCTCCCAGTACGTGGAGTTGTCGTCCGCCTCGGGCTCGGGGATCTGGTTGTGCACCGGGCCGGCGGGGGCGTCCGGGAAGCGGGTGTCCTTGGTGTCGCTGAAGTCGACGAGGAAGGTCAGGAGCTGGGCGGTCTCGTTCACGCCGTACTCGACGTACTTGCCGGGGCGGATCTCGACCACGTCGGACTTCTGGGCGCCCTTGCCCCGCGTCTCGACCTGGGCCTTGCCCGTGGCGACGAGGTCGACCGCCGCCTGCTTCTCGGCCCGCTGCTTCGCGGCGAGGGCGTCGGGGCGGTCGTCCTTCTTGGTGGCGTGCGCAGCCCCGTGGGCGGGTGGGCTGTCGGGCGCCGGCGCGCCCACGGCGGTGGCCGGGGCGACGGCGGCCGCGGCGATCAGTGCCGCGGTGAGGCCGAACGCGCTGGTCATGCGTCGGTTCACATGGTCCTCCGAACGAAGGGTGGACCTCGGGTCGAGGGGCCCGAGGAGACAGTGTCCGACGTCACAGGCGGACAGTGTCCTCGGGCACAGTACATCCCGGGACTTTTCCGACGTGTTACGCGCTCACGGACCGCTGTCGTCCAGGCGGTCCCCTATCAGTGCCCAGCCCCGCGCCCTGCGGCCGCCGCGCAGGTCGCGCATCAGGGCCGCGTATCGGGACCGCGTGTCAGGGCGCGACGAACAGCGTGACGCGGTCCCCGTTGGCCTCGAAGCGGCGCAGCAGGGCCAACCGCTGCGTCGTCGACGCCGTCAGCGGCTCGGGGAGCGCGTCGAGCGCGAACCAGCCGACGGCGGAGTTCTCGTCGTCGGCCACGTGCGCCGCGGCGGCGGCCTCGGCCGACACCGGGTGCGCGGTGAACAGCAGGTCGAGGTAGGTGGTGCGGTCGCCGTTGGGGTAGACGATCTCACCGGTGGTGGAGACGGCGGCCAGGTCGTCGACGACGACGGCGACGCCCGTCTCCTCCAGCGACTCCCGCGCCGCGGCCGGCGCGGGCTCCTCGCCCGGGTCGATGATGCCGCTGACCAGGGCCCACATGTCGTTGTCGGCGCGGCGGGTGAGCAGCACGCGTCCCGCGTCGTCGCGCACGACGACGGTCACTCCGGGCAGCCAGAGGAGGTCGGTCCCGATGCGGGTGCGCAGGTCGGCCACGTACGGCGGGATCGGCATGGCAGCGAGGTTACGCCCGCGCCCCGTCGCCGTCCTTCCCACGATCCGGACGCCGGCTGGACGGCGCCGGGCGGTCGGCGTACCGTCGTCGACCGTGAACACTCGTTGGTATTGGCGCTTTACGCCGGCTCCGTGCGGAGCTCGGCGGGCTTGCGCCTGACCGACGCCATCCACCGGAGCCAGCACAGGGCCTGGGACCGCTCGCCGAGCGGTCCGGGCCCTTCGTCGTCAGACGGGCCGCTCCGGTCGCCGGGACCACGGTGCGTCGACGACGACGTCAGACCCACCGGCACCTCGACCGACGACCAGGAGCGACACCCCATGAGCACCACGACCGAGCCGGCCACCGCGCACGGCGAGCTGCAGGCCGAGACCTCCGACCTGCGGATCCGCGCGCTCGAGCCGCTGCCCGCGCCGCGTGCCCTGCGCACCGAGATGCCGCTCGGCACCCGCCGCAGCGACCTGGTGACCACCTCGCGCCGCGAGGTGCGCGACGTGCTGCGCGGCGAGGACGACCGGCTGATCGCCATCGTCGGGCCGTGCTCCGTACACGACCCGGAGGCCGCGCTCGAGTACGCCGGGCGCCTGGCCGCCGTGGCTCGCGAGCTCGCCGACGACCTCGTCGTGGTCATGCGGGTGTACTTCGAGAAGCCGCGCACCACGGTGGGCTGGAAGGGCCTCATCAACGACCCGCACCTGGACGGCACCCACGACGTGCACCACGGCCTGCGGCTCGCGCGCGAGGTGCTGCTCGGCGTGCTGGACGCGGGCGTCCCGGCGGCCACGGAGTTCCTCGAGCCGACCAGCCCGCAGTACATCGCCGACGCCGTCACCTGGGGCGCGATCGGCGCGCGCAACGCGGAGTCGCAGGTGCACCGCCAGCTCGCCTCGGGCCTGTCGATGCCGGTCGGGTTCAAGAACGCGACCGACGGCGACGTGCAGATCGCCGTCGACGGCTGCATCACCGCCGCCAGCGAGCACACGTTCTTCGGCGCCGACGCCGAGGGCCGCGCCGCCGCGGTGGAGACGGCCGGCAACCCGGACTGCCACGTCATCCTGCGCGGCGGGCGCGGCGGCCCGAACTACTCCGCCCAGGACGTCGCCGCAGCGCTCGAGGTGGCCCGCGGCTCCGGGCTGGGCGGCGCCGTCGAGGCGGGCGTGGTCGTCGACGCCTCCCACGGGAACTCGAACAAGGACCACGTGCGCCAGGCGCAGGTGGTGCGCGAGATCGCCGAGCGGCTGGCGGCGGGGGAGCGCGGCATCAGCGGCCTCATGATGGAGAGCTTCCTCGAGGCCGGCGCCCAGAAGCCGGGCCCGCTCGACGCGCTCACCTACGGCCAGTCGGTCACCGACAAGTGCATGGACTGGGGCACCACCGAGGGCCTGCTGCGCGAGCTCGCCGCGGCGGTGCGGGCGCGCCGGGAGGCCTGAGCCCGCCTCGGAGCTGCGGCGTCGTCCGGTTGCCGGGCGGCGCCGCAGGCCCGCGACCCCTCAGCCGCGGAACGCCTCCAGCTCCTCGCGCGGCACCTCGCGCCGGGACCGGATGAGCTCCTCGGCGTCCGGCATCCGGTCCCACGTGTTGAGCGCCATCGCCATCTGCACGGCGCCGCCGCGCCGCCAGAACGCGACCGCCTCGCGGTCGTCGAGCGACCCGCTGACCACGACGTCGTCGTAGCCGCCGGGACCCTCGATCCAGCCGATGGCCTCCATGCCCAGGTCGTACTGGTCGGTGAAGAAGTACGGCAGCACGTCGTACGGGTCGGCGGCGTCCAGCATCGCCCGCGCCGCGTGGGCGCCGGTCGAGTCCGCGCCGGCCCAGTGCTCGTGCCGCAGGGGGCGGCCGTACTGCGGCGACGGCACCGAGGCGATGTCGCCGGCGGCGAAGACGTCGGGGTGCGACGTGCGCAGCGAGCCGTCGACGACGACGCCCCCGCCCTGCGCGGCCGGCCGCAGGTCGAGCCCCGCCGCCGCGGCCAGGCCCACCTCGGGAACCGCGCCGATGCCCACGACGACGACCGCGGCCTCGACGTGCGTCCCGTCGGCCATGTCGACGCCGGTCACCTGGCCCTCGGAGTGCGTGAACGCCGTCACCAGCGCCCGCCGGTGCACGCGCACGCCGCGCTGCTCGTGCAGGCGGGCGAACGCCTCGCCGAGCTCCGGACCGACGGCGGCGCCCAGCGGGTGCGACCCGCGGCCGAGGAGCGTGACGTCCAGGCCGAGGTCGCGCGCCGAGGCCGCGACCTCCAGCCCGATCCAGCCGTCGCCGACCACGGCGACCTGCCCGCCGCCCTCGAGCGCGGCGGGCAGCAGCACGCCGGCGAGGTGGTCGGCGTCGTCGATGGTGCGCAGGTAGTGCACGCCCCGCAGGTCGGATCCGGGCACGGAGAGGTGCCGAGGGACCGAGCCGGTGGCCAGCAGCAGCCTCGACCAGGCCAGCGCGCTGCCGTCCGAGAGCGTCAGGCTGTGCCCCGCGGGGTCGAGGCCCATCGCCCGCGTCCCGGGGCGCAGGTCGACGCCGTGCTGGCCGTACCAGTCCTCCGGCAGCGGGTAGAGGGACGCGCGCCCGGCCTCGCCCCGCAGGTAGTCCTTCGACAGCGGCGGCCGCTCGTAGGGGCAGTGCCGCTCGGCGGTCAGGACGACGACGTCGCCGTCGTGGCCCTCGTCCTGGAGGGTCGAGACGGCCCGGGCGGCGGCGAGGCCGCCGCCGACGACGACGATCGGTGCGGGCACGGTGCCTCCTCGGCGTGGTCGGGCCAGCGTCCGGTAAGCATCCCCGCCTCGCACCCGGGGAGGGGTGCGGCGCGCCGCCCGGGCTGTCGTCGGGAACGACGAAGCAGCCCTAGACAACGACGCCGCGGCCGTTATTCGAGTCCACTTGGGCCGACAGCGGTTCGGGAAGCAGCGTCGACCTCCCGGTCTTCCGAGCGTTCGACAAGGCCGACGCCATCAGTCTCGGACTCCTGTCCTGGCTGCGACCACTGCTGCGGCAGGTGAAGCCTGGCGATCGAAGCAGCGCCACGGGGTGAAATCGGAACGGACGTGGCGTCAGTGCAGCGCGGTCCGGCATCCCAAGCGCTGAGTGGGCGCGTTGGGGCTGATACGTTCGCGTCCGCTTAGAGTGTCGAGGCGCGGTGAGACCGGGCCATTCATGGTCGAGAGGAACACCCGTGCGGCGCAACACCCTGGTTCTTTCCGTGGCGATGTTGCTCGCGGTCTCATCGCTCGCTGGATGCGGCGGTGGCGACACTCATGAGAACGAGCTGCGATCTCCCCTCGCGGCAAGCGCCGCAGAGGGCCAGGACTACGAGGATGTAGTGAAGCAGCTCGAGGCCGCAGGCTTCACCAATGTTGAGACGAAGGTGCTCGACGACCTGGTCACTGGGTGGCTCACTTCCGATGGCGAAGTCGAGCAAGTTTCAATCAATGGAGTCGCGGACTTCGACGGCAACGACTGGTTCCCCACTGACGCTTCGGTGGTCGTCACCTACCACACGTTCCCTGAGGAGGGCTCTGACAAGGGTCCGTCGGATAGCTCCGAGGAGTCTGGAACTGCCGAGGCTGTGCCGACCGAGGAGCCAGCTGCGTCGGACGCCGCCGACGAAGTGCTGACGGCGGAGAGCAACCCGGACCTCGCGGCGCTGCTGGTGGAAGGCGATAACTGCAGCGCGACGATGGCGGACTTCGCAACGAAGTACGCAGGACGCACGATCGAGTTCGACGGGAGCATCGTCAGCATGGGCAACCACGGCGACTACGACACGAGGTATGACTTCCTCCTGGCTCCGGAGGACTACAGCGAGAACGCGGGCGGTCGTGGGCCGGCCTTCCAGTTCAGTGACGTGAACGTCTTCGACCTCGACCTGACCGGCCCGAACGTGCCGGATTTGGTCGGGGTGGGGCAGAACTTCCACTTCGTCGCCGAGGTGTCCGAGTACGAGGCGAATTCGTGTCTCTTCCTCTTGGATCCGATCGAGACGCAGTTCCGGGGCTGATCCGGACGGGACCGTCGCGCCTCGGTGAAGGTTCGAGGACTGGGCGGAACTGGGTGGCGTGTGCACGATGGACGCATGTGGACTCCCGAGCATGCGCGGAAGGTGGCGTTCGAGTATTTGTCCGCACCTGGACGACGCTGGTGATACGCGCGTGCCGTCGGAGAACTCACAGAAGCTCTGGCCGACGACGGAGCCGTCGATGAGGACGTCGTCATGGCGGCCTGGCTCCACGACCTCGGGCCGCCTCAGGAAACGCGAAAGGCCCTCCGGTCAGCGTTTCCGCTGACCGGAGGGCCTTTCGGCTGGTCGGGGTGACAGGATTTGAACCTGCGACCTCTTCGTCCCGAACGAAGCGCGCTACCAAGCTGCGCCACACCCCGAGGGAGCCCACCCCGCGAGCAGGTCGCCTGACGGCGGCCGACCTCGTGGGGAAGCCTGCCCAGCATAGCCGACCGCGGGCCCCGGAGAAAAACCGGGCCGGGCGCGCGCCCCGCGACCGGCCCGGTCAGGCGCTCACCGGGCGGTGAGCGTGAGCAACGTCGCCTCCGGGCGGCACGCGAACCGGACCGGCGCGTAGGGGGAGGTGCCCGCGCCGGCCGACACGTGCAGCCACGTCGAGCCGGCACCGCCCGGGGCGTCCGGCCGGGGTCCCGGCCAGCCGTGCAGGCCGCTGGCCCGCCCGCGGTCGAGGTCGCAGTTCGTCACGAGCGCGCCGTAGAACGGCACGCGCAGCTGCCCGCCGTGCGTGTGCCCCGCCAGGACCGCGTCGACGCCGTCGGCGTGCATCGCGTCGAGCACGCGGACGTACGGGGCGTGGGCGACGCCGAGCCGCAGGTCCGGGGTGCGCCCGTCCGGCCCCGCGTCGTCGGGGGCCGACGCCGGGAACGCGTCGCGGTCCAGGTGCGGGTCGTCGACGCCGACGCAGGCGACGGTGCGCCCGGCGGCCTCCACGACGTCGCGGCGGTTGGTGAGGTCCTTCCACCCGGCCTCGGTGAAGGCGCGCGCCAGCTCCTGCCACGGCAGGTCGATCGGCTCGGCGTGGATCACCCGCGGGTCGCGCAGCAGGTACCGGGCCGGGTTCTTGGGCCGCGGGCCGAAGTAGTCGTTCGAGCCCATGACGAACACCCCGGGCGTCGTGGTCAGGAGCGGCTCGAGCGCGTCGAGCAGCGGGCCGACGGCGCCGCGGTCGGCGAGGTTGTCACCGGTGTCGACCACCAGGTCGGGCTCGAGGTCGGCCAGCGAGCGGATCCACGCCAGCTTGGTGCGCTGCGAGGGCACCACGTGCAGGTCGCTCACGTGCAGCACCCGCAGGTCGGCCTGGCCGGGCGGCAGCACCGGGACGGTCACGTGCCGCACCGTGAAGAGCTTCGTCTCGACGTGCGCGTAGGTCACGCCCGCCGCCCCGAGGGCGGCGACCCCGCCGAGCAGGCGGAGCGCGCCCGGCACGCCGCGGGCGCTCAGCCCTGGCCCCCGTCGCCGTCGTTGCCGGTCCCGCTGCCCTGGCTGGTGCTGCTGGCCGGCGAGGCGGTGTTCGGCGAGCTCTGCGAGGAGCCGCCGCCACCGATGAGCGCCGGGTCCGGCGCGGGGAAGTCCTCGACGGGCATGCCGTCGGTCGCCTGGTTCATGTAGTCGCGCCACAGGGGCGCGGCGATCGAGCTGCCGTAGAGGGTCCGGATGTAGCGGCCCTGGAAGTTCACGTCGAAGTGCGGGGTCTCGCCCGAGGCCTCGCCCACCCAGACGGTGGTGGAGATCTGCGGCGTGAACCCGGTGAACCAGGTCTGCGCCGAGAGCTGGTTGGTGCCGGTCTTGCCCGCCGCGGGGCGGCCGCCGGCCAGCTCCATGCCGTGCGCCGTGCCGATGGTCAGCACGTTCTTCATGGCGTAGACCATGGTGGCCGCGACGTTGCCGGGCAGCGCGTCCGGGTTGCAGTTGGCCGACGGCACCTTGATCTCCGAGCCGTCCGGCTTGGCGACCTTGGTGATCGCGATCGGCTCGCAGTACGTGCCGTTGCTGGCGATCGTGGCGTAGGCCGCGGCGAGCTGCAGCGGCGAGGTGTTCTGCGTGCCGACGACCATGGCCGGCGTGACGTAGACGTCCTCCACGGTGGGGTTGGTCAGCGGCTGGCGCGTCCGGTTGTCGACGGTGGGGCGGAAGCCCATGTCCCAGGCGGTGTTGCGGAGGTCGCACAGGTCCAGCTGGGTGGACATCGAGGCGTACGCGGTGTTCACCGACAGGTAGGTCGCCTTGAGCACGCTCATGTTGCCGGTGAGGTTGCCCTCGGAGTTCGCGGGTCCCCAGGTCTCGCGGCCAAACCGGCCGCGGCAGGTGGCGTGCCACGCCGTCAGGGGCCGGTCCACCTTGCTGGCGCTGACCGTCTGGCTCAGCGTGCGGCCGGTCTTGAGCCACTCGGCCAGCACGAACGGCTTGAAGTTCGAGCCGGGGTGGAAGCCGCGGGAGCCGCCGTGCGCGTAGTCGGCGGCGTAGCTGACCGAGGTCGTGCCCGGCTCCGGGTCGCTGCTCGGGTCGTACGGCACGTTCTGCGCCATCGCGAGGATCTTGCCCGTGCCCGGCTCCACCGAGACGACGGCGGACTCCAGGCCGGCGGTGTTGTCCGCGGGCACCTGCGTGGTGACCTGCTGCTCGGCGGCGGTCTGCTTGGCCGGGTCGAGCGTCGTCGTGATCTCCAGGCCGCCGCGGTACAGCAGCTCCTGGCGGTCGCCCGAGGTCTCCCCGAACTCCGGGCTCGCCATGATCTCCTTGATCACGTACTCGCAGAAGAACGCGGCGCCGTCGGCGGCCTGGCAGCCGACCTCGATGGGCGTGACGTTCAGCGTGTCGGCAATCGGCGTCGAGATCGCGTCGTTGTACTCCTCGGTGCTGATGTAGCCGAGCGACCACATCTTGTTCAGCACGATGTCGCGGCGCTTCTGCGACTCCTCCGGGTTGACCGTCGGGTCGAACTGGCTCGGGGCCTTGGTGACGCCGGCGATCGTGGCCGCCTCGACGGGCGTGAGGTCCTTGGCGGACTTGTCGAAGTAGTAGTGGGAGGCCGTCTCGACGCCGTAGACGCTCGTGCCGAACTGGGCCACGTTGAGGTAGCCCTGCAGGATCTCGTCCTTGCTCATCTCCTTCTCGAGCGCGATGGAGAGCTTGGCCTCCCGCAGCTTGCGCTCGACGGAGTCCTCGCGGGCCTCGAGGACGCCGAACGGGTCGCCCTCCTGCTCCGCCTGGTCGATGAGTACGTTCTTGACGTACTGCTGCGTCAGGGTCGAGGCGCCCTGCGTCGACTTGCCGGCGAGGTTGTTCGCGAACGCGCGCGTGATGCCGCGCGGGTCGATGCCGCCGTGCTCGTAGAACCGCTCGTCCTCGATGGCGATCACGGCGTTCTTCATCGCGTCCGACACCTCGTCGAGCGGGACGACGATGCGGTTCTGCGCGTAGAACGTGGCCAGCAGGGAGCCGTCCGCGGCGTAGACGAACGACGCCTGCGACAGCGGCCCGGGCGTGAGCTCGTCGGGCACCTCCTCGAACAGCTCGACGGTGCTGTCCGTCGCGGTGCTCGCGCCCGCGGCGAGCGGGATCGCCAGCCCGGCCGCGAGCACGCCGCCGGCGCCGGCCGTCAGGAGGAAGGCGAGCAGCAGCGCGACGAGCTGGGTCGCCGGCATCGTGCGCGTGATGCGGCGGGGGTCCGAGGGGTTCACGTGCCGTCGACTCGCCATGGCGACCAGGGTACGGGGTGCTTCCTGGACGCGGGCGAGCACGGGCGACGGGCCGATGTGCAGGTCCTGTGGACGCCCCGGCCTCCCGGGCGCACCTGGCCGCGGGGCCGCGGCTAGCCTGAGCGCATGGCAACGACGTGGGAGTACGCGACGATCCCCCTCCTCATCCACAACACCAAGGCGATCCTCGACCAGTGGGGCGCCGACGGCTGGGAGCTCGTGCAGGTGGTGCCGGGCCCTGACGGCACGGGGCTCGTGGCGTACCTCAAGCGCCCGACCGGCGGCGAGTGATGGCGGCGGCCACCCCGGAGGCGCGCCTCGCCGAGCTCGGGATCGAGCTGCCCGACGTCGTCCCGCCCGTCGCGTCGTACGTGCCGGCGGTGCGCTCCGGCCGCTACGTCCACACCTCGGGCCAGCTGCCCATGGTCGACGGCGCGCTGCCCGCCACGGGCAAGGTCGGCGTCGGCGAGGGCCTCGTGGACCCCGAGGACGCCGCCGGCTACGCCCGGCAGTGCGCGCTCAACGCGCTGGCCGCGGTCCGCTCGCTCACCGGCTCCCTCGACCAGGTGGCCCGAGTGGTCAAGGTCGTGGGCTTCGTCGCCTCCGACCCGACGTTCACGGGCCAGCCCGCGGTCATCAACGGCGCATCGAACGTCCTGGGCGAGATCTTCGGCGACGCCGGCGTGCACGCCCGCTCGGCGGTCGGCGTGGCGGTCCTCCCGCTCGACTCCCCGGTCGAGGTCGAGCTCCTGGTCGAGCTCGCCGAGTAAGACCGCCAGTACGCCAAGTCCCGACTCCCACGGGCCGCGCCGCCGTCCAGGACGCGGCGCGGCCCGCCTGCTGAGCTGCCGCACCGACGCGGCGGGAAGCCTGCGAACCGACGGAGCGCGACAACGGGGCCTTCGACGCCCGGTCGTATCCGTCCCGAAGTGGAGCGCCCCCTGGGGCGCGTGGACGCGACCGGGCGTCGAAGGCCCTGTTGTCGTGCGGCCCCGCGCCGAACCGCGCGAGCCACAGAGAGATCAGCGCGCCCGGCGCTCCAGGCGGTCCAGGTCGAGCAGGACGACGGCACGGCCCTCCCGCCGCACCCAGCCCCGCGAGGCGAAGTCGGCCAGCGCCTTGTTCACGGTCTCGCGCGAGGCGCCGACGAGCTGCGCCAGCTCCTCCTGCGTGAGGTCGTGCGCCACGCGCACGCCGTCGTCGGACGGCTCGCCGAAGCGGGTCGACAGGTCGAGCAGCGCCTTGGCGACGCGGCCGGGGACGTCGGAGAAGACGAGGTCGGCGAGCGTCTCGTTGGTGCGGCGCAGGCGGCGCGCCAGCGCGCCGAGCAGGTGGGTGGCGACCTTGGGGTGCGCGTTGACCCAGGCGACGAGGGCCTGGTGGCGCAGCTCGTAGACGACCGAGTCGGACACCGACGAGGCCGAGGCGGTGCGGGGGCCCGGGTCGAACAGCGACAGCTCGCCGAACATCTCGCCGGGGCCGAGGATCGACAGCAGGTTCTCGCGGCCGTCCGACGAGCGGCGGCCGAGCTTGATCTTGCCCTGCGCGATGACGTAGAGGCGGTCGCCGGGCTCGCCCTCGCGGAAGAGCACGTCGCCGCGGGACAGCTCCACGGGGACCATGGAGTCCAGGAGCGCACGCGTCTCCTCGTCCTCCATGTCGGCGAAGAGGGGGGCGGAGAGCACGACGGTGGTGTCGTCCACGGGGCTTCCTCACGTTCTCGGGACCGTCGTGCGGTGCACCACCGGGGCGGTCCTGGTGTCGATGGCTTGTGTTCCAGTTCTCAAGTTTGCCTCACATCCACGCGGACGCAGGTCACACCCGCCCGGTACGGCGCCGTCCGGGCGGGCGGCGCGCCCGCCGAGGTCCCGGGCGCCGGTGTCCGGGGGCCTCGCTACGCTGCCCGTGTGCCGCCGTCGAAGTCGTCGAAGCCGACCGCACGCCCGTCCGCCGCCTCGGGGCCGCCCGAGGCGTCCGGGCCGGACGGCGCGCCCACCCCGACGGGCGAGTCCCGCCTCGCGCTGGTGCGCCGTGCGCGGCGGATCGACCGGGAGCTGGCGGCGGCCTACCCGGACGCCCGCGCCGAGCTCGACTTCACCACGCCGCTCGAGCTGCTCGTGGCCACGGTGCTGTCCGCGCAGACCACGGACGTGCGGGTGAACGCGACGACGCCCGAGCTGTTCGCGCGCTACCCCGACGCCGCCGCCTACGCGGCGGCGGACCCGGAGGAGATGGAGCAGATCCTCAAGCCGCTGGGCTTCTTCCGTGCCAAGACGCGGTCGCTGATCGGGCTGGGGCAGGCGCTGGTGGAGCGGTTCGACGGGGAGGTGCCGGCGCGGCTGGAGGACCTGGTGACGCTGCCCGGCGTGGGGCGCAAGACGGCCAACGTGGTGCTCGGCAACGCGTTCGGCGTCCCCGGCATCACGGTGGACACGCACTTCGGCCGCCTGGCCCGCCGCTTCGGGTGGACCGAGTCCGAGGACGCGGTCAAGGTCGAGCACGAGGTGGGCGAGCTCGTGCCGAAGAAGGACTGGACGATGCTCAGCCACCACCTGGTGTGGCACGGGCGGCGGGTGTGCCACTCGCGGCGCCCGGCGTGCGGGGCGTGCGTGGTGGCGCGCTGGTGCCCGTCGTACGGCGTCGGCGAGACCGACCCGGAGGTGGCGCGCACGCTGGTCAAGCCGGGCCCGACGCCGTCGCCGTCGACGCCGCAGCCGCCGCACGCCTGACGGCCCGCGCCGCGGACCGTCCGCGCCGCGGGACCATCGTTGCCGAGGGACGTCAGCGCGGGGCGACCCGCTCCAGCCAGCCGAGCAGCAGGGCGTTGACCCGGGCGGGGGCCTCCTCGGGCAGGAAGTGCCCGGCGCCCTCGACCACCTCGAACCGGTAGTCGCGGGCGAGCGCCGCGCCGTCGGCGTCGGCCAGCCGACGGCGCAGCAGGCCGTCCCGCGCGCCGTGCACCTGCAGCGCCGGCACGGGCACGCCGCGGCGCACCGCGGACAGGAACCGGCGACCGTCCAGCCGGGGCGTCGAACGGACCAGCCACCGCACCTGCTCCAGGGCGGCGTGCGCGGCGAACGGGATGCGCATCGCGGTGCGGTACAGCTCGACCTCCTCGGCGGGCCGCGCGGCGGCGGCGCCCGTGGTGAGCAGGCGCTCGACGAGGTCGGCCTCCCGCAGCCCGCGCTCGGGCAGCGTGGGGACCTGGGCGAGCGCCACCATGCGCAGCGCGGCGGGGGTCAGCAGCCGGCGCACCGACGCGTGCAGCCGCGCGGGGTGCGGGGCGGACAGCGCGGCGACGGCGGTGGTGACCGCCGGCTGGAGCGTGGCCATCGACCAGGCGACGGTGCCGCCGGTGCCGTGCCCGACCACCACGGCGCGGTCGTGCCCGAGGGAGCGGATCACGCCGGCCACGTCGCGGGTGCGGGTGGGCACGTCGTAGCCCGACGGCGGCTTGTCGGACGCGCCGGTGCCGCGCAGGTCCATCGCGGCGACCCGGTAGCCGGCGTCGGCCAGCGCGGTCACCTGGTGGCGCCACGCCCACCAGAACTGCGCCGTCCCGTGCAGCAGCACCACGAGCGGCGAGCCGTCCGCGTCGCGGTCGTGGGTCGGCTCCGGCCCGGCGAGCGCCACGTGGAAGCGCGAGCCGTTGGCGGCGACGAACTCGTGCCGCCACGGGCCGTCGACGAGGACGGCGGAGTAGTCGGCGACCTCCAGCGCGTCGCTCATCGCCCCGCCCCCGCGGCAGGCAGGGGGGAGGGCACGGCGGCGAGCGGAGCGATCACGCCAGGCAACCTACCCGGCGGGCCGGGTCAGGGGCGGGAGGCCACCGCTCGCGGGCCGGTCGTGCGGGCCGGCGCGTCGGGGCGGCGGGCGGGGCCGCCGTCGGTGGAGCCGTCGACGTCGTCGCGGGCCTCGGCGTCGAGCTGGGCGCGGTCCTTCGGCGGGTCGAACCGGTAGCCGACGTTGCGGACCGTGCCGATGAGCTGCTCGTGCTCCGGGCCGAGCTTGGCGCGCAGGCGCCGCACGTGGACGTCCACGGTGCGGGTGCCGCCGTAGTAGTCGTAGCCCCAGACCTCCTGCAGCAGCTGGGCGCGGGTGAACACGCGGCCCGGGTGCTGCACCAGGTACTTGAGGAGCTCGAACTCCTTGTAGGTGAGGTCGATCGGCCGGCCTCGCAGGCGGGCGGTGTAGCCGCCGGCGTCGATGGCGAGGTCGCCGGCGGAGATCTCCTGCGGCGACTCCTCGGCCGGGCCGCGCGCCGAGCGCTCGACGACCAGGCGCAGCCGCGCCTCCACCTCGGCGGGGGAGGCCGTCTCGAGCAGCAGGTCGTCCGCGCCCCACTCGTGCGTGACGACGGTGAGGCCGCCCTCGGTGAGGATGAGCACGAGCGGCACGGTGAGCCCGGTGGCGTGCAGCAGCCGGCACGTGGTGCGGGCGGCGACGAGGTCGCGCCGCGCGTCCAGCAGGACGACGTCCGAGTCCGGCGCGTCGACCAGGGCCGACGGCTCCATGGGCAGCACGCGGACGCGGTGGGACAGCAACCCCAGGGCGGGCAGCACCTCGACCGACCCGCCCGTCGCGGGGGTGAGGATCAACAGCTCTGCCAACGCGCACCTCCTCCCGGTGTCGTCGGGCCGGGTGCCGGCGGCGCCGTGCACGAGTCCCGACACACCTGTGTGATCCCGGGCAGTGTGCCCCGGACCACGTTACGGGCACATTACGCGTCGTTTTCGTGGACGGTCGCGGCGGCGCGGCGGGCCCGCCCGCGTGCCCCCGGCGTCACACGGGCGATGCGCGCGCGACCCACGGGCGGGCGGGACCGGGCCGCCGGGTCCGGGATACTCGTCCCCGTGACCGTGACCTCCCGCGCCGTGACGACCGCCGTCCTCGCCGCCGTCGTCGCCGCCGCGGCGTACGCCGGGACGCCGGCGCTCGTGGCCGTGGCCGTGGTGCTCGTGGCGGGCCTCGCCGCGGGCGCGCCCCGCCTGGTCCGCTCGCCGGCGCCGGGCGGCGCCTCCGTCGTCCTCGCCCTGGCCGGCCTCGGAGCCGTCGGCGTGGCCTGGCGCACCCAGGGCGAGCCGGTGCTGCGCCACCTGCCGCTGGTCGTGGCGATGGCGCTGATGCTCGCGTTCCTCGCCGAGATGCTGCGTCGCGACGGGCGCCCGCGGCTCGTGGAGTCGGTCAGCGGCACCGTGACCGGCGCGGTCGTCGCCGTGGCCGCGGCCGGCTGGGTCGCCACCGGGCGCACCGAGGAGGGCACGGCGCTGGTCGTCGCCGCGGCCGCGGCGCTCGCCGGAGCGGCCGCCGTCTCCGCGATCCCGGCCGGCCGGGTCGCCGCCGGCGCCGCCGTGGTCGCGGCGGGCGGGATCGGCGCCGCCGCGGGGGCCGTGCTGCCCGCGCTCGACGTCGTCGTGGGCCTCGTCGCCGGCCTGGTGGCCGGGGCCGTCGTCGCCGCGGTGCGCCTGCTGCTCGTCCGGCTGCCGGAGCTCGCGGGGCGGCGGGCCGGCATCGCCGGCGCCGTGGTGCCGGTGGCGGTGGCGGGCGTGCTGGTCTTCGCGGTGGGACGGGTGCTCGCCTGAGCACCACCCCCGGGTGAGCGCGGCGGCGGGGCCGCGGCGGCGTCAGCCCGCCTCGCGGATCGCCTCGCCGGCCAGCTCGATGCGCACCGTGCGGGCCACGAGCACGCCGCCGGCCTCGAGCGCCATGTTCCAGCGCAGGCCGTAGTCCTCGCGGTCGATCTCGCCCGTGGCGCTGAAACCGAACACGTCCTCGCCGGTCGGGGTGCGCCGGGCGCCGCCGAACTCGGCGTCGAGCGCGACGGGACGCGTCACGCCGCGGATCGTCAGCTCGCCGTGCACCACGAACGTCGTGGGCTGCGCGGGCTCGGGCGTGGCGGCCCTGCCGGGCGTGCGGCCCTTGAGCCGCGCCCAGGCGAAGATCGGGTCGGCCTCCGGCGCCTTCCACGCCACGCGCGTGCTGACGAAGTCGATCGTCGGGTGGTTCGCCACGTCGAGGAAGTCCGCGCTGCGCAGGTGGGAGTCCCGGTCCGGCTGGTGCGTGGTGATCGAGTCGGCCCGGATCTTCGCCACGACCTGGGACTGCAGCGGGTCCTCGGCCACGCGGACCACCGCGGTGCCCTCGCCGAACTCGCCGCGCACCGCGGAGACCATCATGTGCGTCACCTGGAAGCCCAGGCGCCGGTGCGCGGGGTCCAGCGTGAACGTGCCGGGCGTCGGGATGACGAGGCCGTTCCACGTCCGCAGGGGCAGGTCGGTCATCAGGCGTCCCCCGGGGTCGAAGGTCCCCCGCCAGTACACCACCGCACGCCGGCGACCACCAGGGACAGCGTCCTGCCACCTCCGGTGGCGGGCGCGCGGGTGACCACCGCCACCGGGCCCGCACCGCCGGCCGGACGCTACGATCGGAGCCATGTACTCCGGTCTCGAGGCGTTCTTCATCGGCCTGCTCGTCGTCACGTCGGTGACCATCGTGTGGTTCGCCGGCTACGTCGTCTACAAGCTGTTCCAGGGTCAGCGCTGATGCCCTTCTCCTTCCCCGAGGGGCTCGCCCCGGAGGTGTACCCGCTCGCGTGGCTCGTGGGCCGGTGGCGGGGCGAGGGAGTCATCGAGTACCCCGGGATCGAGACGACGGCGTTCGTCAACGACGTCGTCTTCGACCATGACGGCGGGCCGTACCTGCGGTACGAGTCGACCATCCGGGTCCTCGACGCGCAGGTGCCCGAGACGGTGCCCGACGAGGGGGAGTGGCCGGCGTCCGTGGCGGACGGCCCCGAGCCCGGCGCGGCGGCGGAGGCCGGCGCCGGCACGGTGTGGTCCACCGAGACCGGCTACTGGCGCGTCTCCAGCGACCGCCCCGAGGGCATGGACGACGAGAAGCACGCCCTCGAGGTGCTGGTGGCGGACGCCTCGGGCCGCATGAGCCTGTTCCTCGGCATGGTCGGCAACGGCCGCATCGACCTGGCCACCGACTTCGTGGCCCGCACGTCCACGGCGGCCGAGGTCGGCGCCGCCAAGCGGCTGTACGGGCTGGTCGAGGGCCAGCTCATGTGGGTGGAGGAGCTCGCCGCGTTCGGCCACCCGCTCGGCTCGTACGCGTCCGCCCGCCTCGACCGGGCCTGAGACGCCGGAGGCACCCGTGACCGTCGTGCAGCAGACCCCCGAGACCCCCCGCCCGTACGCGAGCCCGCTGCTCGCGCGGCGCGGCGCCGTCGCCGCGGCCGGGCCGGACGCCGGCGTCGCGTGGCACTACGGCGACCCCGTGGCCGAGCAGCGCGCGCTCGCCCGCGGCGGCGCCGTCGTCGACCAGTCCCACCTCGGCGTGGTGCGCGTGGCCGGCCCGGACCGGCACCGCTGGCTGCACGACATCACCTCCCAGCAGCTGGCGGACCTCGCGCCGCGCACCTCCACCGAGACGCTCGTGCTGTCCCCGCAGGGGCACGTGGAGCACGCCGCCGCGGTGGTCGACGACGGCGAGGCCACGTGGCTGATCACCGAGCGCGACCACGCGGCGCCGCTGGCCGGCTGGCTGGACCGGATGCGGTTCATGCTGCGGGTCGAGGTCGCCGACGTCACCGACGACTGGGCCGCGCTCGGCGAGGCCGTGGCCGGCGAGGGCGCCGAGGGCGAGCCGCTGACCTGGTGGGACACCTGGCCGCGGGTCGCCGCCGGCGGCACCCGGTACGGCCCGGCCGAGGCGGAGCACCCGGGCATGCAGCGCCCCTGGCGCCTGGTGCTCGTGCCGCGCGCGGACCTGGCCGCCGAGGTGGCCGCCCGCGAGGCGGCGGGCTGGCGGCTGGCCGGCACCTGGGCCACCGAGGCGCTGCGCATCGAGGCGTTCCGCCCGCGCCTGGCCCGCGACGTCGACCACCGCTCCATCCCGCACGAGGTCGACTGGCTGCGCACCGCCGTCCACCTGGAGAAGGGCTGCTACCGCGGCCAGGAGACCGTGGCGCGCGTGCACAACCTCGGCCGGCCGCCGCGCCGCCTGGTGTTCCTGCACCTGGACGGGTCGGTGCACGTGCTGCCCGAGCCCGGCGCCGAGGTGTTCGTGCGCGGCGCCGACGGCGCGCCGGAGGGCCGCGCGGTGGGCACGCTGACGTCCGTGGCGCGCCACCACGAGCTGGGCCCGGTCGGCCTGGCCGTCGTGAAGCGGAACGTGCCGGAGGACGCCGAGCTCGTCGTCGTCGGCGTCATCGGGGCCGACGCCGAGGGCGCGGGCGGCGAGCAGGTGACGGTCGCCGGGGCGCAGGAGGTCGTCGTGCCGGGCGACGGCGTCTCGGCCGACCGTCCCGAGCCGCGCGGGCCGCTCATGCGCGGGCTCGGTGCGCCCGGCGGGCACCAGAGCCTGCTGTGAGGTAGACCGGCCGCGTGACCCCACCGCACCCCGTGCCCGCCACCGGCCCCGGGACCGAGCGTCCTGCCCCCGCCTCCCGGCTCGCCCGTGCGGTGGTCCGGCGGCTGGTGGTGCGCTCGCGGGTGCGCCAGGGCTGGTCGCGGGTCCGGGCGTCGTTCTGGCCCGTGCTCCAGGCGTCCCTCGCCGCGGGCGTGGCCTACGGCATCGGCCTGTACGTGCTGGGCCACGAGATGCCCTTCTTCGCCGCCATCGCGGCCTGGGTGTGCCTCGGCTTCTCGTTCGAGCGCGAGCTGCGCAAGATCGCGGAGGTCGCCGTCGGGGTGGCCGTGGGCGTCGGCATGGGCGACCTGGTGGTGCACCTCATCGGCGCGGGCTGGTGGCAGCTCGTCACCGTCATGTTCGTCTCGGCCCTGCTCGGCCGGTTCATCGACCGCGGGGCCGTGCTCGCCTCGCAGGCCGGCACGCAGGCGATCGTCGTGGCCGGGCTGCCCATCCTCAGCGGCGGGCCGTTCGGGCGCTGGGCCGACGCGCTCGTCGGCGGCCTCGTGGCCCTCGCCGTCGCGCTGCTGACCCCGGGCGACCCGCGCCGCGCGCTGCGCACCGCCGGCGCCACCGCCACGAACGCGCTCGCCGACACGCTGCGCATGGTCGCCACGGCCCTGCGCGAGGCGGACCCGGAGGGGCTGCAGGCCGCGCTGGTGCGCGGCCGCGCCGCCGAGCCCGCCCTGCAGGACTGGATGGAGTCCGCCCACCACGCGAGCGACCAGGCGCGCGTCTCGGTCAACCGGCGCCACCGCGACGAGATCGTGCGGCTGGAGAAGCAGGCGGTGCTGGTGGAGCGGGCGATGCGCAGCGTGCGGGTGCTCGCCCGGCGCGCCGCGGCCACCGTGGCGCTCGTGGACCTCGAGCACCTCGAGCCGATGGCGGACCTGGTCGACCGCTACGCCGTCGCGGTGGGCGAGCTGGCCGCCGCCGTCAGCCGCGGGACCGACCTGGGCGCCGCGCGCGCCGCGCTCGAGGCGGTCGCCCACGACGCCGACCCGCACGTCCTCGGCGCGGGCGCGTGGGAGGTGCAGGCCCTGGTGATGCTGGTGCGCTCGCCGGTGGTCGACACCCTGGAGGCCACGGGCGCCACGGGGCAGGAGGCGCGGGCGGCGCTCACCGAGCTGTGACCCGGCCGGCCAGCAGCGCCTTCGGCACCGACGCGGTGACCAGCTGGTTGCCGTCCACGGCCTCGGCCACCACGAAGTCGACCGCGATGCTGCACAGTGCGTAGGCGTCGGCGGCGGACAGCGCGCCGTCGGTCTTCTCGCGCAGCAGCGCGATCGCCTCGGTGACCGCGATGCGCAGGGCGACGTCGAGGTCGGCGTGCGCGCCCATCGCCAGGTGCCGGTCCGGCGTCTCGACGCGCGGCCACGTCAGCCGCAGGTCCTTGCGCACGGTGAACCTCGCGGTGAGCGCCATGGAGTGCTCGACGGCGGTCTGGTTCACCTCGCCCTGGCCCTGCGCGCCGTGCGTGTCGCCCACGTAGAACTGCGCGCCGGGCTGGAACACCGGCAGGTACAGCGTGGAGCCCGCGGTGAGGTCCTTGACGTCCATGTTGCCGCCCCACCGGTCGGGCGGGTTGGCCGAGACGACGCCATCGGCGGGCACGGCGTCGTCGGGCGGCGCGACGGCCATGATGCCCGCGAACGGCGCGGCCGGGACGCGGATGCCGTGGCCGAACCCGTAGTGGGTGCCGGCCTCGTCGAGGCGCAGCAGCCGCACCGACGGCGCGTCGAGCAGGTCCGGCAGCACGCCGGCGCCGTGCCCGCTGGCGTTGACGCCGTAGCTCACTCGCGGGGCGACGTCGAGCACGTCCACCTGCAGCACGTCCCCGGGCTCGGCGCCGGCCACGTGCACCGGTCCGGTGAGCACGTGCCCCGAGGACCCCGGCGTGCGCGGCACCGCGGCCACCTCGACCAGCTCGGGCAGCACCTCGCCGGCGGGCACCCCGAGGGCCGCGAAGTACGCCAGCGGCCCGCCCGGCGCCGCCGCGCCCGCCTGGTTGACGGCGTCGATGCGCACCACGGCGCCCGAGCCCACCTCGAGCGCCGGGTCGCGGCGGGCGGGGAACCAGCCCCACAGCGCCGTGGCCGGCGACGTGGGCAGGACGGCGTCCACCGCGGCGAGCACGGGGGCGGGGCGGGCGGAGAGCGACACGGGGCCTCCGAGGGGTGCGGCGGGGCGGGCGGGAGGAGACGGCGGGGTAGCGGACGGCGCCATCCTGCCCGACCAGGGCCCGGCCACGGGCCGCGGCCCTGGTGGCGGCCGGTCCCGGACGGTACGGTCCCGTGCCATGGAGGTGCCCGTCAGCGCGCTGCGCGCCGAGCTCAAGTCCTGGATCGAGAAGGCGCGCGCCGGCGAGGAGGTGGTCATCACCGACCGCGGCGTGCCCGTCGCGCGGCTCACCGGCGTCGCGACGGCCGACCTCGTGTCCGGCCTGGTCCGCGACGGCCTGCTGACCAGCGCGCAGGCGCCCCGCCCGGCGGTCGACGTCGCCGAGACCGCCGACGGCGGCGCCCCCGTCCCGGCCGGCGTGCGCGGGCCCCGCGGCGGCGCCGCCGGGCTCGCCGGGCTCGTGCGCCGGATCCGGCGCTGAGGAGGACGCCGACATGGCCCTCGTCTACTTCGACGCCTCCGCGCTGGTGAAGCTGCTGCTGCCCGAGCCGGGCACGGCGCTCGCGGCCGCGCTCTTCGCCCGCGCCGACGTCGTCGTCACCAGCCGCATCACCGACACCGAGGTGCGCGCCGCGCTCGCCGCGGGCGAGCGCGCCGGGGTCGTCAGCCCCGAGGAGCACGACGCCGCCCGGGCCCGCTGGGACGCCGTGTGGCCGTCCCTGCACGTGGTCGAGGTGGGCGACGACGTCGCCCGGCGGGCCGCCGACCTGGTCGGCGACTGCCCCGTGCCGCTGCGCTCCGGCGATGCGCTGCACGTGGCCTCGGCGCTCGCCGTCGCGCACCCGGACACCGTCGTGGCCGCCTGGGACGAGCACGTGGCCGGTGCCGCGCGCTCCCGCGGCCTGCGGGTGGTCCCGTAGGCTCTCGACCGTGCTCGACCTCTTCCGCGGGTTCGTCGTCCTCATCATCTCGCTCGCCGTCCTGGTGGTGGCGGTGATCGCGCTGCTCGACGCCGTCCGCCGCCCCGAGCGCGCGTTCGCCTCCGAGGGCAAGCTGACCAAGAAGAAGTGGCTGCTCATCCTGGGCGCGGGCGCCCTGTTCGCGCTGCTCGGTGCGCTGGGCCTCATCGGCATCGTGCTGAACATCGTGGCCATCGCTCCGGCCGTCATCTACTGGGTGGACGTGCGGCCTGCCATCAAGCCGTACGGCACCGGCCGCCCGCGCAACCAGGGCCCGCAGTGGTGAGCGGCGCCGCGGCCCCCACGGTGGCCGACGGCGCCGGCCTGCTGGCCGAGGTGGTGCGCGGCGACCTCGTGGAGTCGGTGCACCTGGGCCACCTCGTCGTCCTCGACCCCGCCGGCGCGCCCGCCCTGGCGGTGGGCCGGCCCGACGCCGTCGTCTACCCGCGCTCGTCGCTCAAGCCGCTGCAGGCGGCCGCGATGCTGCGCGCCGGGCTCGACCTGCCCGACCGGCTGCTCGCCCTCGCCGCCGCGAGCCACAACGGTGAGCCGGCGCACCTCGACGGGGCGCGCGAGATCCTCGCGGGCGCGGGCCTGGGCGTCGACGCCCTGCGGAACACCCCCGACCTGCCGCTGCACGCGCCGTCCGCCCTGGCCTGGCAGCAGGCCGGGCACGGCCCCGAGCCGCTGACGCAGAACTGCTCCGGCAAGCACGCTGCGATGCTCGCCACGTGCGTCGCCGCCGGCTGGGACACCGCGACGTACCTCGCCCCGGAGCACCCGCTGCAGCAGGCGGTGCGCGCCGAGGTGCTCGACCTGACCGGCGACGACCCCGCCGCGCTGCACCCCACGACCGACGGGTGCGGCGCGCCCCTGCTCGCCACCACGCTCACCGGCCTCGCGCGGGCCTTCGCGCGGCTGGCCGCCGACGCCGCCGGCCCGGGCGGGCGCGTCGTGCGCGCGATGGCCGCCCACCCCGAGATGGTGGCCGGCACAGGCCGCGACGCGACCGCCGCGATGCGCGCGATGCCCGGGCTGGCCTGCAAGGACGGCGCCGAGGGCGTCTACGCCGGCGTGCTGCCGAGCGGCGCCGCCTTCGCGTTCAAGGTGCTCGACGGCGCGGGCCGGCCGCGCCCGGCGATCCTCGCCGCGGTGCTGCGGGCCGCCGGCGCGCTCGACGTGGACGGCGCGGACGCCGCCGCCCTCGACGCGCTCGGCGACGTGCCGGTGCTGGGCCACGGGCGGCCGGTGGGCGGCGTGCGCGTGCCGTTCGCCGACGTCGCGGTGGGGGCCTCGGCGTGAGGGCGGCGGCGTGAGGGCGGCGGTGTGAGGGCGGTGGTGCAGCGGGTGACGCGTGCCAGCGTCACCGTCGACGGCGAGGTGGTCGGCGCGATCGACCGGCCGGGCGTCGTCGCGCTCGTCGGCGTGACGCACGACGACGGGCCAGCCCAGGCCGACACGGTCGCGCGCAAGATCGCCGAGCTGCGCATCCTGCGCGACGAGCGGTCGGTGGCCGACGAGAAGGCCCCCGTGCTGGTGGTCAGCCAGTTCACGCTCTACGGCGACGCCCGCAAGGGTCGCCGGCCGTCGTGGTCCGCGGCGGCTCCCGGCGACGTGGCCGAGCCGCTCGTGGACGCGGTCGTCGAGCGGCTGCGCGAGCGCGGCCTCGAGGTGGCGACGGGGCGGTTCGGCGCCGACATGGCGGTGGAGCTCGTCAACGACGGGCCGTTCACGGTGCTCGTCGAGGCCTGAGCCCGGCCGCGGGAGCGGCGGCGCGCCGCCCGACCGCGTTGCCGCCCGTCGCCGCGGCGGGCAGGGTGCGGGCATGACGATCAGCCACCCGCGCCCGCTCCGGCCGGGCGACATCGTCGGCGTCACCGCGCCGTCGTCGGGCGTGCCCGCACGTCTCGCCGGCCGCCTGGACTTCGCCGTCGAGCGCCTGCGCGCCTCCGGCTACCCGGTGCGCCTCGGTGCGGCCCTGCGCTCCGACGGCATCGTCAGCGCGCCGGCGCCCGTGCGGGCCGCCGAGCTCATGGCGATGCTCACCGACCCGGCGGTGCGCGCCGTCGTGCCGCCCTGGGGCGGCGAGCTGGCGATCGACCTGCTGGGCCGCATCGACTGGGACGCCCTCGCCGCGGACCCGACCTGGCTCGTCGGGTTCTCGGACCTGTCCACCCTGCTGCTGCCGCTCACGCTGCGCACCGGCGTCGCGACGCTGCACGGGCACAACCTCATGGACTCCCCGTACGCCCCGCCGGCCGGGCTGCTCGGCTGGCTCGACGTCGCCACCGCGGCGCCCGGCGCGACGCTCGAGCAGACGTCCCCGCGCGTGCACCGCGGCCAGGGCTGGGACGACTGGGAGGCTGACCCGACGCCCACGGAGTGGGTGCTCGACACGCCGGGCGCATGGGTGCGGCTCGACGCCGGCGCCGGCCCGGACGAACCGGTCGACGTCACCGGCCGGCTGATCGGCGGGTGCGTGGAGACGGTCGCGTTCCTCGCCGGCACGCCCTACGGCGACGTGCCCGGCTTCGCCGCCGCGCACGCCCCGGAGGGCCTGGTCGTCTACCTCGACGTCTACGGGTGGAACGCCAGCGACGTCGGGCGGGCCCTGTGGGGGATGCGGCACGCCGGGTGGTTCGACGCCGCCAACGCCGTGCTGGTCAGCCGCACGCGCGGCCCGGCGTTCGAGGACCTCACCCAGCACGACGCCGTCCGGGACGCGCTCGGCGACCTGGGCGTCCCGGTGCTGGCGGACGTCGAGTGCGGGCACGTGCCGCCGTACCTCGCGCTGGTCAACGGCGCGGTGGCACGGGTGCGGCACGACGCGACGGCGTCGTCGGTGACGCAGACGCTGGCGTGAGGGGTGGTGCAGGAAGGGCGACCGACCCGGCGGGACCGGCGGCACGGCGCTACGGTCGGAACCGACGCCGTCGTGCCGCGGGCACGGCGGTGACCCCGACCCCGAGCGAAGGAGCAGTCATGGCCACCCGTACCGCACGCACCGCCTGGAGCGGCACCCTCAACGAGGGCTCCGGCCAGGTCGAGCTCAGCAGCTCCGGCACCGGCACGTTCGACGTCTCGTTCCCGCGCCGCACCGCCGACCAGGCCGAGGGTGTCACCAGCCCGGAGGAGCTCATCGCCGCGGCCCACACCTCCTGCTTCGCCATGCAGTTCTCCGGCCTGCTCGGCAAGGCCGGCGGCACGCCTGAGCAGGTGGAGGTCACGGCGGACGTCACCGTCACCCCGGTCTCCGGCGGGCTGCAGATCTCGAAGATCGCGCTCAAGGTCCGCGGCTACGCCTCCGGCGTGGACGAGGCGACGTTCCGCAAGACCGCCGAGGAGGCCAAGGACACCTGCCCGGTCTCCGTGGCGCTGAAGAACGTCCCGGAGATGACGCTCGACGTCGAGTACGAGGGCTGACGCCGACCGGCACCCGCCCCGACGGGCCCGCACCGCCGACGGTGCGGGCCCGTCGTCGTCCGCGCAGCATGGGAGGTGGCGCCGCCGACGGCGACGCCGCACGGCCACCGCGGCGGAAGGGGCCACCGTGCCGTCCCAGCCCAGCTCCGAGCACGACACCTCCGAGCACGACACCTCCGACGGGCGGACCGCCGACGGTGGCGACACCCTCGACGACGCCGTCGCCGCCTACCTGGAGGCCGACCGGACCCACATGATCGACCGGCTCGCCGAGTGGGTGCGGATCCCCTCGGTGGCCGGGGTCCCGGAGCGGCGGTCGAACCTGCTGCGGTCGGCCCACTGGCTCGCGGGCGAGATGCGCTCGATCGGGTTCCCGGTCACGGAGATCTGGCACGCGGACGAGGGCGAGGCCGTGCACGGCGCGTGGTGCGACGCGCCCGGTGCCCCGACCGTCCTGGTCTACAGCCACCACGACGTGCGCGCGACCAAGGAGGAGAACTGGGACCAGACCTCGCCGTTCGACCCCGTCGCCCGGGACGGCCGCCTGTACGGCCGCGGTAGCTCGGACGCCAAGGGACAGGTCGCCGCGCACCTGTGGGGCGTGCGCGCGCACCTCGCCGCGACCGGGCGCACCAGCCCGGCGGTGAACCTCAAGCTCCTGGTCGAGGGGGAGGAGGAGGCCGGCTCGCCCGGCCTCGCCCGGCTGCTCGACGAGCACCGCGAGGAGCTGGCCGCCGACCTGGTCGTCTTCTCCGACACCCTGCTGTGGCGCACCGACCACCCCGCGGCCTGCACGAGCGTGCGCGGCATGCTGGGCGCGCGGCTGGAGGTCTACGGTCCGTTCACCGACATCCACAGCGGCGCGGTCTCGGGGGCGGCGCCCAACCCCGCGATCGAGCTGGGTCGTCTGCTCGGGCAGCTCCACGACGACCGGGGGCGGATCACCCTGCCCGGCTTCTACGACTCCGTCCCGGACCTGCCGCAGGAGCGGCGCGACGAGCTGGCGAAGCTGCCGTTCGACGACGAGGACTGGCTGGCCCGCTCCCACACCCGCAGCGTGGGCGGCGAGGCCGGCTACACGGTGCTGGAGCGCCTGTGGGAGCGCCCCGCGCTGGAGGTCATCGCCATGACGGCCGGCGATCCGCGCGGCGTCTCACGGGCGGCGATCCCGTCCATGGCCTCCGCCGACCTGAGCATCCGCACGGTCGTGGGGCAGTCGGTGCACGAGGTGGCCGACCAGCTGCGCGCCTGGGTCGACGAGCGGGTCGACGGCCGGTTCGGCCACGAGCTCACGGTCTCCATGCCGACCGCCCAGGAGGCCTACCGCACGCCGGAGATCCGGGCCCTCGGCACCCTCGTCGGCGCCATGGCGAAGGGGTTCCGCGTCGACGTCGACGCGGTGGGGCGGATGGGCAACGCCGGCGGGGGCCCGGCGGACCTCTTGGCCACGGCGGTCGACGCGCCGATCCTGTTCTTCGGGACCGGGCTGGTCGAGGACAACTGGCACGACAGCGACGAGAGCGTGCGCTTCGACGTCCTCGCGGCGGGGGCGGCCACGACGGCGCACCTGTGGAGCGCTCTCGGGGCGATGACGCCCGAGGAGGCGCTGGCCGCGGCGACCGGCGCGGCCGCCGGCGCGACGACGGACTAGCTGTACCCGGTCACTTCTCCGCGGACAGCGGCGGCGTCGTCGTGCCCCGGTCGTCCAGCAGCGCGTCGACCATCTCCAGCACCGCCTGGCGGGTGGTGCGGCCGGGCGCCCAGCCGAGCTCCTCGCGCGCCCTGGCCGCGTCGAGCACCGGCGTCGCCATCGCCATGTCGAGCCAGCCCTCGCCGACCGCCACGAGCCGCAGCCGCCACGCGAGGGCCAGGGCGGCCCGGACGACGGCGGGCGGCAGCTCGACGCTGCGCCCGCCGGCCAGCAGGTCCGCGAGGTCCTGGCCGGTGAGGACCTCGTCGGCGGCCAGGTTGAACGTCCCGCCCTTGCGCTGCACCACGGCCGCGCGGATCGCCTGGGCCGCGTCGTCGGCGTGCATCGCCTGCAGCCGCACCCCGGCCGGCAGCGGGAGCACCGGGAACCGCGGGCGGGTGCCGGAGGCGCCGGACCCCGACCGCCCGGCCAGCCGCACGACGCGCGACGCCAGTCCGCCGAGGAAGATGCCCGAGACCTCCGCGCCGGCCGCCGCCTGGAACATCAGGGCGGGCCGGAACCGGGTGACCGTCACCTCCGGGTGCTGCGCCTCGAGGCCGTCGAGCAGCTGCTCCTGGGCCGCCTTGTCCACGGAGTAGTCGGACGTGGGGATCCCGCGCGCGGGCCACGACTCGTCGACGAGGCGGCCGTCGGGCGGGCCGGGGGAGTAGGCGCCGACGGACGAGACCACGACCAGGTGCGGCACCTCGTTGCGCACGACGGCGTCGAGCACCGCCCGGGTGCCGCCCACGTTGACGCGCTTCTGGTAGCCGCGGTCGTGGCTCGGCTGGATCGCCCACGCGAGGTGCACGACGGCGTCCGCGCCCGCGAGGGCCTGGTCGAGCCCACCGCGCACGTGGTCGGCGGTGCCGACGAGGTTCACGCGCACCCACTCCGCCCGGTCGTGCGGGTAGCCGACCGTGCTGCTGCCGTCGGCGCGCGGCACGCGGCGCGCCACCCCGACGATCGAGGTGACCGCGGGCTCCTCGGCCAGCGCCCGCAGCACCGCCGTCCCGACGTTGCCGCTCGCTCCCACCACGACGACGCGCATCGACGCTCCTCCCGGGCCGGCGCCCGGCGCGCCGGCGACCTCGCCTGTGGCGACGCTAGCCGCGGCCGGGGCGGCCCGCGCGCGCGACGACGCGCGCCGGCGCGGGCGGGTCGGCCAGGCGCGTCACCAGGCACGTCGCGAGCCCGCGCGCACGCATCGCGGACGGGGCTCGGACGGGCCCCGGCGCCGGTGCGACAATCGGCGCGTGGTTGCTCCCAGCGTGACGAGATCGACGGCCGGCGACGGGCGGGGCGCCGCCGCCCCCGGCGCGGACCTCGAGGCCCTGCGCGCGGCCGAGAGCGCGGCCGCGCAGGCGCGCGAGGCCGTGGCCGACGCGCTGCGCACCGTGGTCTCCGGCGAGGTGACCACGGGCGCCCGGCGCCGCGCGGAGTACTCCACCGACGCGTCGAACTACCGCGTGGTGCCCGACGTCGTCGTGCAGCCCCGCAGCACCGACGAGGTCGCCGGCGCGCTGGCCGTGCTGCGCGAGCTCAAGGTGCCCGTCACGGCCCGCGGCGCCGGCACGTCCGTGGCCGGCAACGCCGTCGGCCCCGGCGTGGTCGTCGACTTCGCCCAGCACCTGAACGAGGTCGTGAGCATCGACCCCGAGGCGCGCACCGCCGTCGTGCAGCCGGGCACCGTCATGTCCGTGCTGCAGAAGGCCGCCGCCCCGCACGGGCTGCGGTTCGGGCCCGACCCGTCCACGCAGAACCGCGCCACCCTCGGCGGCATGATCGGCAACAACGCCTGCGGCCCCCACGCGGTGGCCTACGGGCGCACCGCCGACAACGTCGTCGAGCTCGACGTCGTCGACGGGCGCGGGCGCCGTTTCACCGCCGGCGCCGGCGACCCCGAGTTCACCGCCGTGCCGGGCCTCAAGGAGCTGGTGCGGGAGAACCTCGCCCTCATCCGCACGCAGTTCGGCCGCTTCGGCCGGCAGGTCTCCGGCTACTCGCTGGAGCACCTGCTGCCCGAGAACGGGTCGGACCTCGCCAAGGCCCTGGTGGGCACCGAGGGCACGTGCGTCACCGTGCTCGGCGCGACGCTGCGGCTCGTGCCCGTGCCGGAGCGGCCCACCCTCGTCGTGCTCGGCTACCCGGACATGCCCGCCGCCGCCGACGACGTCCCCGCGCTGCTGGGGCTGAGGCCGCTGGCGATCGAGGGGCTCGACGCCCGCCTGGTCGAGGTGGTGAAGAAGGCGCAGGGCGAGACGCGGGTGCCGCCGCTGCCCGAGGGCGCCGGCTGGCTGATGATCGAGGTCGGCGGCGCGACGCAGGAGGAGGCGCTGGCGACCGCCGAGCAGGTCGTCGCGGCGTCGACCGCCCTGGACTCCGAGATCCTGCCCGCCGGGCCGGCCGCGACCGCGATGTGGCAGATCCGTGCCGACGGCGCCGGCCTCGCCGGCCGCACGCCGGCGGGCGAGCAGGCCTGGCCCGGCTGGGAGGACTCCGCCGTGCCGCCGGAGAAGCTCGGGCCGTACCTGCGCGACCTCGAGGCCCTGATGGCCCGCTACGGCGTCGACGGGCTGCCCTACGGCCACTTCGGCGACGGCTGCGTGCACCTGCGCATCGACATCCCGCTCGAGGCGTCCGGGTCGGTGCTGCGCACCTTCATGACCGAGGCCGCCGACCTCGTGGCCCGCTACGGCGGGTCGCTGTCGGGCGAGCACGGCGACGGCCGCGCCCGCTCCGAGCTGCTGCCGGTGATGTACAGCCCCGAGGCGATCGCGCTGCTCGAGCGGTTCAAGGCGCTGTTCGACCCCGAGAACCTGCTCAACCCCGGCGTGGTGGTCACGGCCGCGGGCACGCCGGGGTCCTCGACGGCGCGCCCGACGGCGGGCGCCGGCGCGGCCGGCGGCCGCACGCAGCTGCGGGTGGCCGCCGTCGACGAGGACCTGCGCCGCCCGAGCGCGCCGCGCACCCCGTCCGCCGGCGGGTTCTCGTTCCGCCACGACCACGGCGACATGACCACCGCGGTGCACCGCTGCGTCGGCGTGGGCAAGTGCCGCGCCGACACGCGCGGCTCGGGCGGGTTCATGTGCCCCAGCTACCTGGCCACCAAGGACGAGAAGGACGTCACCCGCGGCCGCGCGCGCGTGCTGCAGGAGGCGGTCAACGGCAGCCTGGTGCACGGCTTCGCCAGCCAGGAGGTGCGCGAGTCGCTCGACCTGTGCCTCAGCTGCAAGGCCTGCTCCTCCGACTGCCCCGCCGGCGTCGACATGGCCCAGTACAAGTCCGAGGTGCTGCACCGGACGTACAAGGGCAAGATCCGCCCGATCGACCACTACTCGCTGGGCTGGCTGCCGCGGTGGGCGCGGCTCGCGGGCGGCATGCCGCGGCTGATCAACCGGGTGCTGGAGAAGCCCTGGGCCGCCAAGGCGGTGCTGTGGGCCGGCGGCATGGACACCCGCCGCTCGATGGTCCGCTTCGCCGAGGTGCCGTTCCGCACCTGGTGGGCGCGCGGCGGCGCGACGCACGGCGTGCCCGGCCTGCCGCTCGGGCAGACGCCCGGCCGCGCGGGCCGCGCCGGGGAGCGGCCCAAGGTCGTGCTGTGGACCGACTCGTTCAGCGACGCGCTGTCGCCGTCGGTGCCGCAGGCCGCCGTCACCGTGCTCACGGCCGCCGGCTACGACGTCGTCGTGCCGGACCGCCAGGCGTGCTGCGGCCTGACGTGGATCACCACCGGCCAGCTCGACGGCGCGAAGAAGCGGCTGACGCACCTGCTCGAGGTGCTCGCCCCGTACGCGGTCAACGGCATCCCGATCCTGGGCCTGGAGCCGTCGTGCACCGCGGTGCTGCGCTCCGACCTGCCGGACCTGCTGCCGGACGACCCGCGCGCGCACGCCGTCGCCGCGGCCACCCGCACCGTGGCCGAGCTGCTCACCTCGCCCGAGACGGCGCCCGGCCCCGAGACGGGGTTCCGCATGCCCGACCTGTCGGACGTCAAGGCCGTGGTGCAGCCGCACTGCCACCACCACTCGGTGATGGGCTACCAGGCGGACGAGCGGCTCCTGCGCGACGCCGGCGCCCAGATCGAGGTGCTGGCGGGCTGCTGCGGCCTGGCCGGGAACTTCGGCATGCAGAAGGGCCACTACGAGGTGTCGGTGGCCGTGGCGGAGAACGCCCTGCTGCCCGCCCTGCGCGGCGCCGAGCCCGGCACGGAGTACCTCGCCGACGGCTTCTCCTGCCGCACGCAGGCGCTGCAGCTGGCGGACGTGGAGGGCAAGGCGCTCGTGGAGCTCATCGCCGAGCGGCTGTGAGCCGAGGTGTGACCCGCGTGACCCGCGTGACCCGCGTGCGACGCGTGTGATCCGTGCCCGGGATGCGGGCCTCGGGTACGCGCTGCGGGCACGGGCGCCGTACGCTGCCGCGGTGACCCTTCAGCTCGTGCCCTTCCCCGCGTCCCGGTACGCCGACTGGCGGACCGCGCAGGTGGAGCTGCGCTACCGCCGGCAGTTCCTGCCCCTGTGGGGCGACGAGGCGACCGCCCGCGAGCGCGCCCTGGCGGCCGTCGACCAGCTCGCGCCGGTCGACGGCCTCAGCGGGACGCAGCTGCACCTGGTGATCGACGACGAGGGCGAGGCCGGCTGGGTGTGGACCGTGCGCCACCCCGGCGACCTGCTCGTGCTCGACGCCGAGGTGCGCGCCCCCGCCGACGCCCTCCTGCCCGTGCTCGAGGCGCACGCCCGCGCCGGCGGCGCCGACGTGCTCCTCGTGGACCGCATGGACCACGCCGCCACGACGACGGCCCTGACCGCCGCCGCCGGCTTCCGGCCCGCCGGCGTGACGATGGTCCTCGACCTCGGCGACCCCGGCACGGTGGAGGCGCCGGAGGCCGCCGGCGTGCGCCTGGTGCCGATGAGCGAGGAGTCGTTCGACCGCTACGTGGGCGGCGCCGTCGCCGAGTACGCCGAGGTGATCCACTCCGCCGGCGCCGGCACCTGGGACGAGGCGCTCGACCGCTCCATCCGCGACTACCGCGTGCTCCTGCCCGAGGGCCTCGGGTCCCCGCAGCAGGCGCTGTTCGACGTCGTCACCGCCCCCGCGCCCGACACCGAGCCGCTCGCGGTGGGCGCCGGCGCCCCGCCGCTCGTCGGCGGGACGATCGGGTCGGCCGGCGCGGCCGGCGCGGTCGGTGGGCTGGCCGCGGCGTCGGCGGCCGTGCCGGCCGGTGCCGCCGTCGTCGACGCCGCCGGCGAGCAGGTCGGCGCCGTCTGGCTCGGCCTGCGCCCGCCGGCCGCCGCGTTCGTCTACGACGTCCACCTGCGCCCGGAGGCGCGCGGACGGGGCCTGGGCCGCGCCGCCATGGAGGCCGCCGCCGCCTGGTGCCGCACGCAGGGCATCCGGGTGCTCGGCGCCAACGTGCAGGGCAGCAACGTGGCGGCCCGGGCGATGTACGAGTCGCTCGGGTACCGGCCCGTGGTCGAGGAGCTGGCGCTGCCGCTCGCGCCGCTGGCACCGGTCACCGGCCCGCGCTGACGGACGGCTCTTCGGACGGCTCGACGGGTGGCGGCACGGGGCCGCGGGGCGGGGTGACGGTGGAGTTCCAGGACGTCGTGCGCCGGCGCCGGATGGTGCGGGCCTTCACCGACGAGCCGGTCGCGCCCGAGCAGGCCGACCGGCTGCTGCGCAACGCCGTGCGCGCGCCGAGCGCCGGGTTCACGCAGGGCTGGGCGTTCCTGGTCCTCGAGAGCCCCGAGGAGCGGGAGCGGTTCTGGTCCGCGGCCACGCCGCCGGCGGGCCGCGACATGGGCGACTGGCTGCGCGGCATGCGCACCGCGCCGCTGCTCGTGGCCGTCCTGGCCTCCAAGGCGGCCTACGTGGGGCGCTACGCCGAGCCCGACAAGGGCTGGACCGACCGCGACGAGGCCCGGTGGCCGGTGCCGTACTGGCACGTCGACGCGGGCATGGCGGCGCTGCTGATCCTGCAGACCGCGGTCGACGAGGGCCTCGGCGCCTGCTTCTTCGGCGTGCCCGGGGACCGGCTGGAGGCGTTCCGCGCGGCGTTCGACGTGCCGCCCGAGTGGGCGCCGACGGGCGTGGTCGCCGTCGGGCACCCGGCCGACGGCGGGGCCGCGGGCTCGCCGTCGCGGCGCCGCCGCAAGCCGCTCGACGAGGTGGTGCACCGCGGGCGGTTCGGCGGGCGGCCCCGCGGCTGAGGCCGCGCCGCGAGCTCAGCCCGCGAGCCGCGCCCGCACGGCGGGCGGCAGCTCGTCCCAGTCGTCGAGGGTGTCGAGGTCGGCCGCCGTGCCCGGCCGCTCCACGACGACGGCGCGCAGCCCGTGCCGGGCCGCCTCGGCCTCGTGCGCGGCGCGCGAGCCGACGCCGAACCGGAACGCGAAGCGCGCCCCCGGGCCGGCCAGGGGCAGCGCGAGCAGGTTGGTGCCGGCGCCGTGCCGGTCCGTGGCGACGACGACCTCGGCAGCGGTCCCGCCGCCGCCCGGCGCGAGCAGGGCGACGACGTCGTCGGGCGTCAGGGCGGGCAGGTCGGCGTGCGCGACCAGCAGCCGGGCGGCGGCCACGCTCTCGGTCAGCACCGCCTCCCGCGCGACGTCGAGCGCGGCGTTCAGCCCGGGCCGGTCGGCCGGCTGCGGCAGGATCTCCAGCCGGCCGCCGCCGGGCCCGCCGCCGGGCCCGGCGAGCACCTCGCGGGCGAACGGCGGGTCGGCCGTCACGACCACCACGCGCACCACGTCGTCGACCGCGAGCAGCGTGGCCACCACGTGCCGCGCCAGCGCGGCGACCAGCCGCCGCCGGGCGCCGGGGTCGAGCGCCGTCGCGAGCCGCGACTTGCCCGACACCCCGTCGCGCAGCGGCACGACCGCGACCGCACGCAGGGGCGGCGCGGGGCTCACCGGGTCGACGCGGGTCACGCGGCGGCGTGCCCCGCGGCGGCCAGCAGCTCGCGGGCCAGGCGCTCGCGGCCCGCGGCGCCGCCCATCACGGTGTCGGTGACCACGACCTCGAACCCCAGGTCGCCGATCGCCCCGGCGAGGTCGGCGTCGGCGTCGTCGACCACCATGACGTCCACGAGGCCCACGTAGAGCCGCGCGACGCCGAGGGCGGACACCTCGTGCCCCAGCGTCTCGAGGATCTGCGCGGCCGGCCCCTTGATCGCCTGGCCGCCGACGATCGGGCTCACCGCCACGCGCCGCGCCGCCGTCGTGCGGACCGCGTCGCGCACGCCCGGCACGGCGAGCACCGGCTCGACCGACAGGAACGGGTTGGACGGGGCGACCACGAGCACGTCCGCGCCGGTCACCGCGTCGAGGACGCCGGGGGCCGGGCGCGCGGCGTCGACGCCGTCGTAGTGCAGGCCGAGCACGGCGTCGGCGTGCCGGCGCCGCACGAAGTACTCCTGGAACGCCAGGCGGCCGGCGGGGGTGTCGACGAGCGTCGCCATGCGGTCGTCGGTGACGGGCCGCACCCGCGGACCGACGCCGAGGGCCGCCGCGAGCTGCGCCGTCACCTCGCTCGGCGTGGCGCCCGCGCGCAGCCGCGCGGTGCGGACCACGTGCGTGGCGAGGTCCTTGTCGCCCAGCGTGAACCAGGTGTCCTCGCCGAGGCGGGTCATCTGCTCGAGCGTCGCGTACGTCTCGCCGCGCAGGCCCCAGCCGCGCTGCTCGTCGTTCAGGCCGGCGAGCGTGTACAGCACCGTGTCGACGTCCGGGGAGATGTGCAGGCCGTGCAGCTCGGTGTCGTCGCCGACGTTCACGACGACGTCGAGGGCGTCCGCGGGCAGCGCTCGGGCCAGGCCGTGGGCCAGGCGGGCGCCGCCGACGCCGCCGGCGAGCACGGTCACACGAGGGGTCGGGGCGGGGGTGTGGGGCACGCCGTCGAGCCTAGACGCCGATGCAGGGCGCCGGGCCGGGGACGGCGGCGCGGGCCATGATGGGGCCATGGCCGTCTTCGCCTTCTCCGTCGCCCCGCTCGGTGCCGGCGAGTCCGTCGCGGACTCCGTCGCCGAGGCCGTCCGCATCGTCCGCGAGTCCGGGCTGCCCAACCGCACCTCCGCGATGTTCACCGAGATCGAGGGGGAGTGGGACGAGGTGATGCCGGTGATCAAGGCGGCCACGGACGCCGTCGGCCGCGACGGGCACCGCGTGTCCCTGGTGCTCAAGGCCGACATCCGGCCCGGCTTCACCGGGCAGCTCGACGCCAAGGTCGCGCGGGTCGAGGAGCGGCTGGCCGCCGAGGCCGAGGAGACCGGCCACAGCTGACCGGCCACAGCTGACCGGCCACAGCCGACCGGCCACAGCCGACCGGCCACAGCCGACCGGCTGCACGGACGGCTGCACGGACCGCGTGGGGTGCGCCACACCCGCGGCCCGGCCGCCCCCGGGCCGCGTCCGGGGCTCGCCGGTCCGCCCGGGCGGGCGTCACCTGCGGGATCGTCCGTGCCGGATCCGCCCGAGCGCGGGTGATGTGTCCGGATCGTTATCCTTTCACCTGGATCGTCGCGTGTCGCGGGGCTGCCGTGCGGCGCGCGTAGGCTATGGCGACGCGTGGCCGGCCCGGGTCGCGCCGGGCACGACGGGAGGTGGGCTGTGCCGCTGTTCGAGGTCGAGGGAGAGCGACCGCACCTGGTGCGCACCCCGCGCTCCGGCGTCGGGTCGGGCGCCCACCGGGTCGTCGAGTCGCACATCGACGGGCTGCTCGGCGAGCAGATCTTCCCGGTCGCGCCGGGCGCCGGGCCGGACGAGCCGCACCTGCTCGCCCTGGACGCGACGGGTGCCCCCGTCGTCGTCGAGCTGGTCGCGGAGCTGGACGAGGCCGCCCTCGCGCGCGCCCTCGACCACGCCGGCGCCGCCGGCCGGATGACGCGCGCCCAGCTCGCCGCGCGGTACCACGCCGGCCCGCAGGCCTTCCAGCGGGACGTGGCCGAGTTCTACGACTCCGTGCCCATGACGCGGACCCAGCCCGGCCGCGGCGGCGCGCGCCTCATCGTGATCTGCCAGGAAGCGCGCCAGGACGTGCTCAACGCGATCGACTTCCTGCGGCAGCCCTCCATGCCGGTCGAGGTGCTGCGCATGGGCGTGCTCCACGGGGCCGACGGCCGCCGGTTCATCGACGTCTCGCCGCTCGTCATCCACCCCGCGTCGGCGCCGGACGCCCCGCAGATCGTCGCGACGCCGGGCATGCAGCCGCTCACCGCCGCCCTGCCCGTCGTGGTGCAGGCGCCGCGCCCGGAGGAGGACGGCGCCGGAGAGGCCCCCGAGGCGCCGACGCCGGACGAGGACGCGCCCGCCGCCGACGCGCCGGAGCAGGAGACCGCGGCGCCTGCCGCCGAGGAGCAGCCGGCGGAGCAGCCCGCACCGGCTCCCGCCGCCGAGCCGCCGGCCGAGCCGCGTCCCGTCACCGGCGCGCTGCCGGAGGGCCTCCGGACGGTCAGCGGGCGGCCACCCCGCGTGCCGCTGCGCCGCTCGCGGACCGACCGCTTCGCGCCGGCAGCGCCCGCCGCCGAGCCGTCTGCGGCCGCCGCCGAGGCGTCCGAGCCCGCCGCCACCACGGGCACGACCCCCGCGCCCGGGGAGCCGTGGAGCACCCCGCCGACGGCCCCGCCGGTGCCGGTGGCGGAGGAGACCGACCCCGACCTCATCGCCCTCGCGAGCAGCATCGGCGCGGACACGCCGCTGGTGTGGTCGCGGCCCCGCCGCCGCCAGCGCTTCGAGGCGGTGCTGCGCCCCGACGGCGTCATCGAGCTGCCCGACGGCGGCCGCTACCGCCACCCGGACGTGGCCGCCGTCGCGGCGTCCGGCTCCCGTGCGGCGGACGGCTGGGTGGTGTGGCGCCTGGGCAAGGACACCGGCCCCACGCTGGCGGACGCGTTCCGCGACCGCTTCGCCTGACCGGCCGGCGCGGTCGCCCGGCCGTGCCCGTCCGCTCAGGGCACGACGACGATCTTGCCGGTCTGCTCGCCCGCGGCCATCCGCGCCAGGCCCCGGCCGACGTCGTCGAGCGACACCTGCGAGTCGATCACCGGCCGCACGCCGGTGCGGGCGCAGAACCTCGCCAGCGCCGCGAGCTCCTCGCGGGTGCCCATGGTGACCCCGCGCACCGCGATCTCCTGGAAGAAGATGCGGTTCAGCTCGGCGGGCGAGGCGTCGCCGGAGGTGGCGCCGCACACGACGATCGTGCCGCCCGGGCGCACGGACCGCACCGAGTGCGCCCACGTGGCCCGGCCCACCGACTCGACCACGGCGTCGACCCGCGCCGGCACGCGCGCGCCCGTCTCGACGGCGTGCGCCGCCCCGAGGGCCAGCGCCCGCTCTCGCTTCGCCGCGGAGCGCGACGTCGCGGTCACCTCGAGGCCGGCGGCCGCGCCGAGCACGATCGCCGCCGTCGCGACGCCGCCGCCCGCGCCCTGGACGAGCACCCGGTCGCCCGGCGTCAGCCCGCCGACGGTGAAGAGCATCCGGTAGGCCGTGAGCCAGGCGGTGGGCAGGCACGCGGCCTCGGCGAACGAGAGCTCCGGCGGCTTGGGCACGAGGTTCGCGGTGGGCACGGCGACCCGCTCGGCGAGCGTGCCCGGGTAGCGCTCCGACAGCAGCGAGCGCGGCTCGCGGGGCCCGACGCCGTGGCCGTCCGCCCCGACGACGCCGTGCACCACCACCTCGGTGCCGTCCGGCGTGACCCCCGCGGCGTCGGTGCCCAGCACCATGGGCAGCTGCTCGGCGCGCAGGCCCACCCCGCGCAGCGACCACAGGTCGTGGTGGTTGAGGCTCGCCGCACGCACCGTCACGGTGGTCCAGTGCTCGCGCTCCTGCGGGTCGGGGCGCTCGCCGACCTCGAGGCCGGCGAGCGGGTCGTCGGGGGAGAACCGGGCGGCGTAGGCGGCACGCATGCCGCGACCCTACCGACCGGCCTCCTGCTCGGCCCTCCCGCCCGGCCGGCGACGGCGGGACCGGCACGCCCGGCGGGTGCCGGTCCCGCGGTCCGGGGGCGCTAGGGTCCCGGCATGCCGACCGCACCGGAGCGCGACCCCCGCCACCTCCTCGACGCCGCGGAGCGCGCCGTCGCCGAGCACGCCCGCCTCGCCGCGCGCCGCGAGCGCGCGCACGGGGCCGCGCAGGCCGAGCGCGAGGCGCTCGCGGAGGCCCGCGGGCGGCTCGCGGACGAGACGGCCGACGTCGAGCGGCTCGAGCACCTGAGCCCGACGCGCATCTGGGCCGGCCTGCGCGGCGACCGCGCCGAGCGCCTCGACCGCGAGCGCGCCGAGCAGCAGGCCGCGCAGTACGCCGTCGGCGTCGTCGAGGCGCGGCTGGGCGCCGCGGAGCGCGAGCTCGCGGCCGTGGACGCCGAGCTCGCCGCGCTCGGCGACGTGGCCGCCCGCCGGGCCCAGGCGCTGCACGCGGTGGAGGCGTGGGCGCGCACGCACGGCGGGCCCGCCGTGGCCGACCTCGACGCCCTGGCGCGGGAGTCCGGCGCCGTCGCCGCCGAGCGCCAGGAGGTCGCGGAGGCCGCCGCCGCGGCGCACACCGCCGAGGCCAGCCTCGCCGCCGCCGCGGGGCACCTGCGCAGCGCGGACGGCTGGGCCACCTACGACACGTTCTTCGGCGGCGGGTTCGTGGCCGACATGGTCAAGCACGACAAGCTCGACAAGGCGGCCGCGCTGATGCGCCAGGCCGACCTGGACCTGCGCCGGCTCGCCACCGAGCTGGGCGACCTCGGCCAGCAGGGCGTCGGCGGCATCGGCATCGACGGCCTGACCAGCGTCTTCGACTGGATGGACAACATCTTCGGCGACTGGGCGGTCAAGAACCGCATCGCCGACGCGGCCGACCGCGTGCAGCGGGCGCGCGGCGCCGTCGGGCACGTGCAGCAGGGCCTCGCGGCGCGGGAGGAGGCGCTGCGGCGCCGCGCGGACGACGTCGAGGCGCGCCGCGCGGCGCTGCTGCGGACCGTGTGACCGCGGCCGGGCGTCACTCCTCCGGGCCGACGTCGAACATCCAGGTGATGCCGTAGCGGTCGGTGAGCTGGCCGTAGTGGTCGCCCCACGGGGCGAGGTCGAGCGGCATGACGTCGCTGGCGCCGTCCGACAGCGCCTCGTACGCGCCGCGGATGTACTCCAGGTCCTCGGGCCCGCCGGTGAGGGCCACGGTGACGCCCGACGTCGGCGCCTCGTAGGGCATGGAGGAGCCGGTGTCGGCGGCCATGAGGGTCAGGCCGCCGGGCGCGTCGAGCTGGCCGTGCATGACGAGCGACTTCTCCGACTCGTCCTGGAGCATGCCGGCGACCTCCGGGACGTCCGAGAACACCGAGATGCTCAGCTCGCCGCCCAGCGCGGACTGCCAGAACTCCAGCGCCTCGCGGGCGTTGTCCTTGAAGCTGACGTAGGGGTTGAGCTTGGCCATGGCGGATCCCTCCCGTCCAGGCCGGGCGCGGGCCGCCCGGCGTCGTGGCCGCCGCCCCACCCAGGTGTGACGGGGTCAGCACCAGGGTGGGGCCGGCACCGGACCACGGCAAGGCCCCGCGACGGGTTTCAGCCGGTGCGCCGGCGCGGGCGGCGGCGCCGCTCAGCCGACGCGCTCGGTGGCTCCCAGGAACTCCCGCACGATGGGGCCGAGCTGGTCGAACTCGATGAGGAACCCGTCGTGCCCGTGCTCCGAGGTGATGATCCGCAGCCCCTCGGCCCCCGGCACCCAGGCCGCGATGCGCGCCGACTGCGCCGGCGGGAACAGCCGGTCGGAGTCCACCGCGACCACCAGCGTGCGCGCCGTGACCTGCGAGAGCGCCGCCTCCACCCCGCCGCGGTCGCGCCCCAGGTCGTGCGTGAGCATCGACTCGGTGAGCACCAGGTAGGAGTTGGCGTCGAACCGGCGGGCCAGCTTGTCGCCGTGGTGGTCCAGGTACGACTGGACGGCGTAGCGGCCGTCGGTCAGCGGGTCCTCCCCGCCCTGCGGCAGGCGGCCGAACCGGGTGTCCAGCTCGTGCGCCGAGCGGTAGGTCGTGTGCGCGATCTGCCGTGCGACGCCGAGGCCGGCGTGCGGCCCCTCGCCGTCCGGCGCGTCGTAGTAGTCGCCGCCGTTCCAGCGCGGGTCGAGCCGGATCGCCGCGAGCTGCGGGTGCGCCCAGGCGATCTGGTCCGCGCTGGTCTGCGCCGTCGTCGCGATCGCGGCCAGGCCGCGCACCTCGATCCCGGCCTCGGGGCCCATCAGAGCCCACTCCAGTGCGCGCAGGCCGCCCATGGACGCGCCGACCACGAGCTCCCAGGAGCGCACGCCGAGCTGGCGCGCCAGCTCGACCTCCACGGCCACCTGGTCGCGCGTCGTGACGCGCGGGAAGCGCCCGCCCCACGGGCGCCCGTCCGGCGCGACGGACGACGGGCCCGTGGTGCCCTGGCACCCGCCCAGCACGTTGGGCACCACCACGAACCAGCGGTCGGTGTCGACGGGCCGGCCGGGGCCGACCAGGTCCTCCCACCAGCCCGCGGACAGGTGGCCCGGGCCCGCGGGGCCGGCCACGTGGGAGTCGCCGGTGAGCGCGTGCAGCACCAGGACGGCGTTGGACCCGTCGGCGGCGAGCTCGCCGTACGTCTCGTAGGCCACGGTGACGTCGGGCAGCAGCCCGCCGCCCTCGAGCTCGAACGAGCCGACGGCGGCGAACCGCCGGTCGCCGGCGGGGTCGCCGTCGCGCCAGGCCCCCGTCGCGGGGACGGGGGGCCTGGCGGCCGCCCGGGGCGTGGTCCCGACGAGGCGGTTGGCGCTGCCGACGAGCGGGGTCGTGCGTGTCACGCGTTGGCCCCGAGCCGGCCCTTGGCGGCGGTGAAGCCGAGCTCGAGGTCCGCGAGGATGTCGTCCAGGTGCTCCAGGCCCACGGCGAGGCGCACGAGCCCCGGCGTCACGCCGGAGAGCTCCTGCTCGAGCGGCGTGAGCTGGCTGTGCGTGGTCGAGGCGGGGTGGATGACCAGCGACCGGACGTCGCCGATGTTGGCGACGTTCGAGTGCAGCTGCAGCGCCGAGACGAACGCCTGCCCGGCCCGGCGGGCCGTCTCCGGGTCGTCGACGTCCAGCTCGAAGGCCAGCACGGCGCCCGCCCCCTTCGGCAGGTACTTCGCCGCCGCCTCGTGCCAGCGCGACGACGGCAGCCCGGCGTAGTGCACGCGACGCACGTCGTCGCGCGCCTCGAGCCACTCGGCCACCTTCTGGGCGTTGGCCACGTGCCGCTCGATGCGCAGCGAGAGCGTCTCGATGCCCTGGGCGAGCAGGAACGCGTTGAACGGCGAGATCGCCGGGCCGAGGTCGCGCAGCAGCTGCACGCGCGCCTTGAGCACGAACGCGAGGTTGGCCCCCAGCGGCGAGCCGACGCCCAGGTCCCGGGCGTAGACCAGGCCGTGGTAGCTCGGGTCGGGCTGGTTGAAGTTGCTGAAGCGCTCGGGGTGCAGCGCGTAGTCGAACGTGCCCCCGTCGACGATGACGCCGCCGATCGCGGAGCCGTGGCCGCCGAGGTACTTGGTGGCCGAGTGCACGACGACGTCGGCGCCCCACTCCAGCGGGCGCAGCAGGTAGGGCGTGGGCACGGTGTTGTCGACGACCAGCGGCACGCCGACCTCGTGCGCGACGCCCGCGACGGTCTCGATGTCGAGCACGTCGGCCAGCGGGTTCGGCACGGTCTCGCCGAAGAACAGCTTGGTGTTCGGCCGCACGGCGTCGCGCCAGGCCTGCGGGTCGTGCGGGTCGGTGACGAACGTCGTCTCCACGCCCAGCTTGGGCAGCGTGTAGTGCAGCAGGTTGTACGTGCCGCCGTAGAGGCTCGGGCTGGCGACGACGTGGTCGCCCGCCTCCGCGATGTTGAGGATCGCCAGCGACTCGGCCGCCTGGCCCGAGGCGACGAGCAGCGCGCCGACGCCCCCCTCGAGGTCGGCGATGCGGTTCTCGACGACCTCCTGCGTGGGGTTGCCGATGCGCGTGTAGATCGGGCCCAGGTCCTGCAGGGCGAAGCGGTCGGCGGCGACGTCGGCCGAGGGGAACACGAACGAGGTGGTCTGGAAGATCGGCAGGGCGCGGGCGCCGGTGACGGGGTCCGGCGACTGGCCGGCGTGGATCTGACGGGTCTCGAACGACCAGTTCGGCTGGGTGCTCATGGTGGTCCTCCGGGGTGCTGGCGAGGGGTCGTCTCTGCTGACGTAGGACGGGCCGCGGACGCCCCTCTCGGGGGCCTGCTGCGTCGGAGGTGGTCCGCGGCGGGCGTCTGCGCACGCGGGGCCGGAGCGGGTCCGGGCAGGCGAACGTGCGCTGGGGTCAGCGACACATTCGACGGGTCATGGCTGGGACAGTAACGGCGCCACCAGGCGCACGAAACCGGCATCCCACGATGTGGGACCAAGATATGAGACGGCCGCGACGCCCGTTCCGAGCGTGAACGTCGCAGTTCCCCGGCTTCCCAACCGTCTTCGCCGGGAAGCTACGACGCTCGCCGAGGGCGACGTCGACGCCCGGCCAGGCACGCCGGTCCGGCAGGGAAGCGGTGCGGGGGAGCGGCTCGCGCGAGAGCCGAGGGAGCGCAGCGACCGGATCATTCGAGCACGAGGCGCTCGCCCGCGCGCCGTCAGACGGCCGGGCCGTCAGACGGCGTCAAGGACGCAGCAGCACCTTCGTCGCCCGCCGCTCGTCCATCGCGGCGTACGCCTCCGCCACCTTGGCCAGCGGCAGCTCCAGGTCGAACACGCGCCCCGGGATGATCGTCCCGTCCAGCACGTCCGGCAGCAGCTCCGCCATGTAGCGCCGGGCCGAGGCCATGCCGCCGCCCACGGAGATGTTGCGCCGGAACATGCGGGTCACGTCGAGCGCCGGACCGTGCGGCACGCCCACGAACCCGATGCGCCCGCCGCCGCGGACCACGCCGAACGCCTGGTCCATCGACTGCGCGGTGCCCACGCACTCCAGCGCCGCGTCCGCGAGGTCTCCGTCGAGCAGGTCGCGCACCGCGGCCGTCGCCTCCTCGCCGCGCTCGGAGACGACGTCGGTGGCCCCGAGCTCGCGGGCCAGCGCCGCACGGTCCTCGTGCCGGCTCATCGCGATGATGCGCTCGGCGCCGAGCTGCTTGGCGGCGATGACGCCCGACAGGCCGACCGCGCCGTCACCCACGACGGCCACGACGTCGCCCGGGCCCACGTGCGCGGACACCGCGGCGTGGTAGCCGGTCGACATGACGTCGGCGAGCGTGAGCAGGTGCGGCACCAGGCCGGCGGCCTCGAGGTCGGCCTCGGTGCGGCCGACGGGGAACAGGGAGTGCTGGGCCAGCGGGATGCGCACGCGCTCGCCCTGGGCACCGTCGACCGGCAGCCCGTCGCGGTCGGCGGAGCCGAAGCCGGTGACCTTGTCGCACGCCGACGGGAAGCCGGCGCGGCAGGCCTGGCACTCCCCGCAGCTGAGCGAGAACGGCACGATGACGAAGTCGCCGACCTGCGCGGACGTCACGTCGGCGCCGAGCTCCTCGACGACGCCCACCAGCTCGTGGCCGATGGGGCGCGGCTCGCGGGTCTCGTTGACGCCGCGGTAGGGCCACAGGTCCGAGCCGCACACGCAGGAGGCGACGACGCGCACGACGGCGTCGCCGGGGGTGAGGACCCGGGGGTCCGGCCGGTTCTCGGCGCGCACGTCACGAGGGCCGTGGATGATGGCTGCGAGCATGCGCCCACAGTACGACGGCGGCGCCGCGCCCCGGTGCGGGGTGCGGCGCCGCCGTCGTCGGACCTGCGGCCCGGCCGTCGTGGCCGGGCCCGGAGGTCAGTGGTGGTAGCCGTGGTCCTTGGCGCGCTGGACCGAACGCTCGATCTCGGCCTCGGCCTCGGCGCGGCCCACCCAGTGGGCGCCCTCGACGGACTTGCCGGGCTCGAGGTCCTTGTAGACCTCGAAGAAGTGCTGGATCTCCAGGCGGTGGAAGTCCGACACGTCGTCGATGTCCTGGCGCCAGGCGGCGCGCTGGTCGCCCGTGGGCACGCACAGCACCTTGTCGTCGCCGCCGGCCTCGTCGCGCATGCGGAACATGCCCAGCGCGCGGCAGCGGATCAGGCAGCCCGGGAAGGTCGGCTCCTCCAGCAGGACGAGAGCGTCCAGCGGGTCGCCGTCCTCGCCGAGCGTTCCCTCGATGAACCCGTAGTCGTCCGGGTAGCGGGTCGAGGTGAAGAGCATGCGGTCCAGACGGATGCGACCGGTCTCGTGGTCCACCTCGTACTTGTTCCGCTGACCCTTCGGGATCTCGATCGTGACGTCGAACTCCACACTTCCTCCTGCCGTCGGTACGCCGGGACAAGTGTGCCACGTGCGCGTGCTCGGCCCGCCGGGAAGGCGTGCCATGATGCCCGTTGTCACGCGCGCGGGCGGTCCGGAGCCCGCGGCCGGCGGGCGACAGGCTGGAGGAACCATGGGGTGGCGGGCACGGGTCGGTGCCACCGTCACGACGGTGGTCGTGCTCGTCGGGGGATACCTCGCCGCGGACGCCTACGACGTCGTGCCGGGCGCGCTCACGCTCGCGCCCGCGCCGCCGCAGCCGGCGCCGTTCCCCACGGCGCCCGCCGCGCAGCCCGGCCCGTCGCCGTCCGCGGTGCTCGACCCGCTGCCCAGCGACGCGCCGGAGCCGTCCGCCGACGACGTCGGCGCCCTGGTCGACGAGGTGGCGCAGGACGAGCGGCTGGGCGAGCGCGCCGGCCTGCTCGTCGTCGACGCGCTCAGCGGCGACGTGCTCGGCGAGGCGGGCGCGGACGCGGGGCTGGTGCCCGCCTCCACGCAGAAGCTCGTCACCGCCGTGGCCGCCGTGACGACGCTGGGCGAGGACGCGACCCTGCCCACCACCGTCGTCGACGACGGCGACGGCGGGCTCGTGCTGGTGGGCGGCGGCGACATGATGCTCGCGGCGGGGGCCGGGGACCCCGACGCCGTCAACGGCCGCGCCGGGCTCGACGACCTCGCCGCGCAGGTGGCGGCGCAGGTCACGCTCACCGGCCGCACCGAGGTGCGGCTCACCCTCGACGACACCCTCTTCAGCGGCGCCGCGATCGCCCCCACCGTCCCGGCCGCCGACGTCACCGACGGCTACCTGGCGCCCGTCGCCGCGCTGGCGGTCGACATCGCGCGCCTGGAGGACGAGGAGTACGCGCCGCGCGAGAAGGACCCTGCGATGGCCGCCGCGCAGGCGTTCGCCCGGGCGCTCGGCGAGCACGGCGTGACGGTGACGGGCGAGCCGGCCCGGGGCGCGGCGCCCGAGGGCGCGCGCGTCCTCGGGCAGGTGGAGTCGGCGCCGCTCGACCAGGTGGTCGAGTACGCGCTGGAGCACTCGGACAACACGATCACCGAGGTGCTCGGCCGGCTCGTCGCGCTCGACCGGGGCCTGCCGGGGTCCCTCGAGGGCTCCACGGAGGCGGTGGTCGACGTGGTGGCCGGCCTGGGGGTGGACCTCGACGGCGCCCGGCTCGTGGACTGCTCCGGGCTCGGCCGCGGCTCGGTCATGACCGCGCGCCAGCTCGTGGACACGCTGCGGCTCGCCGTCGACCCCGAGCACCCCGAGCTGCGCGACATCGCCGTCGGCATGCCGGTCGCCGGCCTGTCCGGCACGCTCTCGGGCCGCTACGGCGGCGACAACCCGGGGCGCGGGCTCGTGCGCGCCAAGACGGGCTCGCTGCCGAGCACCGTCGGGCTCGCCGGAAGCGTCGTCACCGGCGACGACCGCCTGCTGCTGTTCGCCTTCCTCGCCGACCGCATCCCCGACGGCGGCACGTACGGGGCGCGGCAGATCTTCGACGGGCTCGCGGGCCGGCTCGCCCAGGTCTGACCCGGGCCGGCGCCGGGCGCGCCGCGCCGGCCGGCACGTGGCTACGGTGGTCGCGTGAACTCCACGCCCGATCCGGTCGTCGACTGGTCCGCCGCCGCCGGCATCGCCGCCCACGTCGCCCCGCCCGGCCCGCGGGCCACGCGCGAGCAGATCGCCGAGCTCGTCGAGGGCCTGCGGCACGCCGCTGCGCGGGCCGTGCCGCACGTGCTGCGCACCACGCGGCTCGAGCCGGCCGGTGGCGTGCGCCACGTCGTCGGCGGGGCGCAGGACGGCGCGCCGCTGCTCGGCCAGGTGGCCGTCGTCGACCGCGCCACCTGGGCGCGCGCCAACACGCAGGTGATGGAGGCCATGACCGCGCCCGTCGCCGCGACGCTCGGCGAGGAGTCCGTGCCCACCTCCGACGCGGCCCGGCTCGGCGGCGCCGCCGAGGTGGGCGGCCTGCTGGCGCTGCTGTCCTCCCGCGTGCTGGGCCAGTTCGACCCGTACTCGGCGCTCGGCACCGACGCCGACGCCGCGGGGCCGGGGCGCCTGCTGCTCGTGGCGCCGAACGTGCTGCAGGTGGAGCGCGCGCTGGACGTGCACCCCGCGGACTTCCGCCTGTGGGTGTGCCTGCACGAGCAGACGCACGCCCTGCAGTTCGCCGCCGCGCCGTGGCTCGCCGGCCACCTGCGCGACCGCGTCGGCACGCTGCTGCAGGACCTCGCGCGCACGTCGATCGGGTTCTCCCGCGCCCCGCTGCGGCGCAAGCTCGCCGCGGCCGGGCGCGCCACGTACGACGTCGTCGCCGGGGTGGTCCGCGGCGACGGCCCCGCCCCGCTCGACCGCCTCATGACCCCCGCCCAGAAGGACGAGCTGGTCGAGGTCACCGCCGTGATGGCCCTGCTCGAGGGGCACGCCGACGTGATGATGGACGCCGTGGGGCCCCGCGTCGTGCGCAGCGTGCGCACCATCCGCGCGCGGTTCGACCGCCGCCGCGCCGGCGAGGGCGCCCCCACCTTCGACGTCGTGCTGCGCCGGCTGCTGGGCATGGAGGCCAAGCTCGCCCAGTACCGCGACGGGGCGCAGTTCGTGCGGGCCGTCGAGGAGATCGTGGGGCGCGACGGGCTGAACGCCGCGTTCGCCGCCCCGGAGAACCTGCCGTCCGCGCGCGAGATCGCCGACGCCCCGGCCTGGGTGCGCCGGGTGCACGGCTGACGCCGGTGGGGCGCGTCGACCCCGCGCTCGCCGCCGTCCGCGCCGCCGTCCGCGCCGAGCTCGCCGGGCTCGCCCGGCTCGCCGGCTCGGGGCCGGATGCCCTCGTGCTCGTCGCCTGCTCCGGCGGGCCCGACTCCCTGGCGCTCGCGGGCGCGCTCGCGCTGGAGGCGCCCCGGGTGGGGCGGTCCGTGCGCTCGCGCGGGCACGGGGTGCGGGCCGGCGCCGTCGTCGTCGACCACGGGCTCCAGCCGGGGTCCCACGCCGTCGCCGCGCGCGCCGCCGAGCAGTGCCGCGGGCTCGGGCTGGAGCCCGTCGTCGTGCGGCGCGTGGCGGTGCCGCGCAGCCCTGCCGGGCCGGAGGCCGCGGCGCGGGACGCGCGGTACGCCGCGCTCGACGCCGTCGCCGCCGAGCTCGGCGCGGCGGCCGTGCTGCTGGGGCACACCCTCGACGACCAGGCGGAGTCGGTGCTGCTCGGGCTGGCCCGGGGGAGCGGGGCGCGCTCGCTCGCGGGCATGCCGCGGCGCCGGGGCGTCTACCGCCGGCCGCTCCTCGGTGTCCGCCGCGCCCAGACGCTCGCGGCGTGCGCGGCGCTCGGCCTCGACCCGTGGCACGACCCGACGAACGGGCCCGCGGACGCCGGGGCCGGTGTCGGGGCCGGTGTCGGGGTCGGAGCCGGGGCCGGGGCGGGGGCGCCCGCGCGCTCGCGGGTGCGGCACGAGGCGCTGCCGGTGCTCGAGGCGGTGCTGGGGCCGGGCGTCGCGCTGGCCCTCGCCCGGTCGGCCGCCCTGCTGCGTGACGACGCCGACGCGCTCGACGCCCTGGCCGCCGACCTCCTGGCGCGCGCCACCCTGCCCCCCGCCCACCCCGACGTGTCAGTACGGGCGCACGGTATGGCCTGCGCTGGTCCTGACAACCCCGAGGTGGACGGGCGCGACGGCGCCGGGGTCGTGCTCGACGCCGCCGTGCTCGCCGCCGCGCCGGCCGCCCTGCGGCGCCGCGCGCTGCGCGCCGCCGCGGCCGTCGTCGTCGGGTCGCCGGGCGCCCTCACCGCCCGCCACGTCGACGCCCTCGACGCCCTGGTCGTCGACTGGCACGGGCAGGGTGAGGCGGGCCTGCCGACCGGTGCGGCGGCCGGCCGGGCGTGTGGCAGAGTTTTCCTGCGCCCCGCCCCGAGCACCGAGGAGTGAACCCGTGGACCAGTCGGACGTCGCCGGCGACATCGCCGAGATCCTGCTCACCGAGGAGCAGATCGGCACCAAGCTCGACGAGATGGCCGCCCAGATCGACGCCGACTACGCGGGCAAGGACCTGCTGCTCGTCGGCGTGCTCAAGGGCGCGGTCATGGTGATGGCGGACCTCGCGCGCCGCCTGCACCACCCGATGCAGATGGACTGGATGGCGGTGTCGAGCTACGGCTCGGGCACCAAGTCGTCCGGCGTGGTGCGGATCCTCAAGGACCTCGACGCCGACCTCACCGGCCGGCACGTGCTGATCGTCGAGGACATCATCGACTCCGGCCTCACGCTCTCCTGGCTCGTGGCCAACCTGCGCTCGCGCGGCCCGGCGTCGGTGGAGATCGCGGCGATGCTGCGCAAGCCCGACGCCGCGAAGGTCGAGGTCGACGTCCGCTACGTCGGCTACGACATCCCCAACGAGTTCGTGGTGGGCTACGGGCTCGACTACGCGGAGAAGTACCGCAACCTGCCGTTCGTCGCGACGCTCGCGCCGCACGTCTACAGCTGACGCGGGCGCGCTGGGGGCCGCGTCGCGCCCTGGGCGAACACTCATCGACCACCCAGGTACAGCGTGTAGTTTCGAGGCACAGTCTTTGCGCGAACGAAGGGATGCGGGGGACTGCCCCCGTCGCCGATGAACATCAAGAAGATCCTCAGTGGCCCCATCGTCTGGATCGTGGCGGGCCTGCTCATCCTCGCCCTCGCCTGGGGCGCGCTCATGACACCTCGCACGGCGCGGATCGAGACCTTCCAGGGCCTGGAGCTGCTGCGCGACGGCACGGTCGAGCACGCCACGGTGATCGACGGCGAGCAGCGCGTCGAGCTGAGGCTGAGCGAAGACTTCGTCACCGGCACCGGCGACGAGGAGCAGAACCTCGGGCGCGACGTCGAGTTCTACTACGTGGAGCCGCAGGGCGACGTGGTGGCCGAGGCGATCACGCGGGCCGACCCGCCGGACGGGTTCGACTCCGAGGTGCCGCAGCCGAGCTTCTGGGGCTCGCTGATGTCGCTGCTCATCCCCTTCCTCATCATCGGTCTCGTCTTCTGGTTCCTCATGTCCCGCATGCAGGGCGGCGGCAACCGGGTGATGGGCTTCGGCAAGTCGCGCGCCAAGCTGATCTCCAAGGACATGCCGCAGGTGACGTTCGCCGACGTCGCGGGCGTGGACGAGGCGGTCGAGGAGCTCTACGAGATCAAGGAGTTCCTGGCCGAGCCGGGCAAGTTCCAGGCCGTCGGCGCCAAGATCCCCAAGGGCGTGCTGCTGTACGGCCCGCCCGGCACCGGCAAGACGCTGCTCGCGCGCGCCGTCGCCGGCGAGGCCGGCGTGCCGTTCTACTCCATCTCCGGCTCGGACTTCGTCGAGATGTTCGTCGGCGTCGGCGCCTCGCGCGTGCGCGACCTGTTCGAGCAGGCCAAGCAGAACGCGCCGGCCATCATCTTCGTCGACGAGATCGACGCCGTCGGCCGCCACCGCGGCGCCGGCATGGGCGGCGGGCACGACGAGCGCGAGCAGACGCTGAACCAGATGCTCGTCGAGATGGACGGCTTCGACGTCAAGACGAACGTCATCCTCATCGCGGCGACCAACCGCCCCGACATCCTCGACCCCGCGCTGCTGCGCCCCGGCCGCTTCGACCGCCAGGTGGCCGTCGAGGCCCCCGACCTCAAGGGCCGCGAGGCGATCCTCAAGGTGCACGCGCAGGGCAAGCCGATGGTGCCGCAGGTCGACCTGGCCGCCGTGGCCCGCCGCACGCCCGGCTTCACCGGCGCGGACCTGGCCAACGTGCTCAACGAGGCGGCGCTGCTCACCGCGCGCAGCGGCGCCCAGCTCATCGACGACCGCGCGCTGGACGAGGCGATCGACCGCGTCGTCGCCGGGCCGCAGAAGCGCACCCGCGTGATGAACGTCAAGGAGCAGAAGATCACGGCCTACCACGAGGGCGGGCACGCCCTGGTGGCGGCGGCGATGCGCTACACCGACCCCGTCACCAAGGTGACGATCCTGCCGCGCGGGCGGGCGCTGGGCTACACGATGGTCATGCCCACCGAGGACAAGTACTCGACCACCCGCAACGAGCTGCTCGACCAGCTCGCCTACGCGATGGGCGGGCGCGTTGCCGAGGAGATCGTGTTCCACGACCCCACCACGGGTGCGAGCAACGACATCGAGAAGGCGACCTCCATCGCCCGCAAGATGGTCACCGAGTACGGCATGAGCGAGAAGGTCGGCGCGATCAAGCTCGGCACGGGCAGCGGCGAGCCGTTCCTCGGCCGTGACTACGGCCACCAGCGCGACTACTCCGAGGCCGTCGCCGGCACCGTCGACCACGAGGTGCGCAAGCTCGTGGAGGCGGCGCACGACGAGGCGTGGGAGGTGCTCACCCAGTACCGCGACGTGCTCGACGACCTGGTGCTGCGCCTCATGGAGAAGGAGACGCTCAACCAGGCCGAGCTGGCCGAGGTGTTCGCCCCCGTCGTCAAGCGCGAGGCGCGCGACGTGTGGCTCTCGAGCGAGCAGCGCACGGTGCACACCCGCGGCCCGGTGATGACCGCGGGCGAGCTCAACGGCAACGGCAACGGCCACGTCGTGCCGCAGGACGAGGCCGCCGCGGCCAGCGACGAGCTGCCCCCGCAGCGGATCGGCGAGGTCCAGGAGTGACCACCGACCACGCCACGGAGCGGCTGTCGCCGGTGGTCTCCGCGAACGTGCGCCCTGCCGCGGAGATCCCGCCGTACGACGTGGCCCGCGCGGAGGCCGCCGTGCGCGAGCTGCTGCTGGCGATCGGGGAGGACCCCGAGCGCGAGGGCCTGCGGGACACCCCGGCGCGGGTGGCGCGGGCGTACCAGGAGATCTTCGCGGGGCTGCGCCAGGAGCCCGAGGACGTCCTGACCACCGTGTTCGACATCGGGCACGAGGAGATGGTGATCGTCCGCGACATCGAGGTGTACTCCACCTGCGAGCACCACCTCGTGCCGTTCCACGGCGTCGCCCACGTCGGGTACATCCCCAACGAGGACGGCAAGATCACCGGCCTGTCCAAGCTCGCCCGGCTCGTCGAGGTCTACGCCCGCCGCCCGCAGGTGCAGGAGCGCCTCACCACGCAGATCGCGGACGCCATGGTGCGCATCCTCGAGCCGCGGGGCGTGCTCGTGGTCGTCGAGTGCGAGCACCTGTGCATGTCGATGCGCGGGGTGCGCAAGCCCGGCTCCCGCACGGTCACCTCGGCCGTGCGCGGGCAGCTGCGCAACCCCGCCACGCGTGCCGAGGCGATGAGCCTCCTCGGGAAGTAGGCCCGTGGCCTCGCCGACCGCCGCGCGCGACGCCGCCGTCGCCGGCCTGCCGGAGCTGTCCGCGGTCGGGCGCTGCCTCGTCATGGGCGTCGTCAACATCACGCCCGACTCGTTCTCCGACGGCGGGCAGTGGTTCGAGCCCGACGCCGGCGTGCGGCACGGCCTCGACCTGCTGGCCGAGGGCGCGGACATCCTCGACGTCGGCGGCGAGTCGACGCGGCCCGGCGCCGCGCGCGTGCCGCAGGACGAGGAGCTCGCGCGCGTGCTGCCGGTGATCGAGCGGCTCGCCGCGCAGGGCGCGGTGGTCTCCGTCGACACCACCCGGGCGGCGGTGGCCGAGCGCGCGGTCGCCGCCGGCGCCCGCATCGTCAACGACGTCTCCGGCGGCCTCGCCGACCCGCAGATGGGCCGCGTCGTCGCCGAGACCGGCGCCGCGTACGTCTGCATGCACTGGCGCGGCCACGCCGACGTCATGGACTCCCGCGAGGTGTACGACGACGTCGTCGCGGACGTCCGCGACGAGCTCGCCACCCGCCTGGCGGCGCTGGAGTCCGCCGGCGTGCGGCGCGAGCAGGTGGTGCTCGACCCGGGCCTCGGGTTCGCCAAGTCCGGCGACCTCAACTGGCCGCTGCTGGCGCACCTGGACGCGCTGCACGGGCTCGGCCGCCCGGTGCTGGTCGGGGCCAGCCGCAAGCGGTTCCTCGGGCGGCTGCTGGCCGGCGCCGACGGCGCGCCCGCGGCGCCGGCCGAGCGCGACCACGCCACCGCGGCCGTCTCGGCGCTGTCCGCCGCGGCCGGCGCGTGGGCCGTGCGCGTCCACGCCGCGCGAGCCACCGCGGACGCCGTGCGCGTCGCGGCCGCGTGGGAGGCCGCGCGGGCGGAGACTGCCTCCGGCACCACGACCGACGACACGACCGACGACACGACCGACGCTGCGAAGCGACCGACCCCCGGGGAGGCGTCCCGCCCATGACGATCTTCGCGACCCCCGTGGCCGGCCCGGACGGCCTGCCGCTCGACCAGGTGCGCCTGACGGGCGTCACCGCCACCGGCCACCACGGCGTCTTCGCCCACGAGCGCGAGGAGGGCCAGGAGTTCCGCGCGGACGTCGTGCTGCACCTGGACACCCGGCACGCCGCGGCCGGTGACGACCTCGGGGCCACCGTGAGCTACGCCGACGTGGCCGAGGACGTGCACGCCGTCCTCGCCGGCTCGCCGGCCGACCTCGTGGAGACCGTCGCCGAGCGCATCGCCGCCGCCGTGCTGACGCGGCCCGCCGTGGTCGCCGTCGACGTGCGGGTGCACAAGCCGCAGGCGCCGATCACGGTGCCGTTCCAGGACGTCGACGTGGCGATCCGCCGCGACCGGGTGCGCACGCCGGTGGTCGAGGCGTTCCCGGACGCCGGCGCGGACCCGCTCGACGGCGCCGAGCCCCTCGTCGGCGCGGACCCGCTCGTGGGCGCGGAGCCCCTGCCCGCCGTCCGCCCGGGCGAGGCCGCCGGGACCCCGGTGCCCGCCGCCCCGGCGCCGGGGCTCGGACCGGCCGAGCCGAGGCCGGTGTCGGCCCCGGTGCCCGTCCCGTCGGCCGCCGACCGGCTCGACACCGAGCCGGTCGACGCGGTCGACGTGGTGCTCGCGATCGGCGCCAACCTCGGCGACCCGCAGACCACGCTGCGCCAGGCCGTGGTGGACCTCGACGCCCGGCCGGGGCTCGAGGTCGTGGACGTCTCCCCGCTGGCCCGCACGGCGGCGGTGGGCGGCCCCGACCAGCCCGACTACCTCAACGCCGTCGTGCTGGCCCGCACCACGCTGTCGGCGCGCGGCCTCCTGCGTGCCTGCCAGGCGGTGGAGAACGCGCACGGCCGCGTGCGCGAGGAGCACTGGGGCCCGCGCACGCTCGACGTCGACGTGGTGGCCTACGGCGCCCTCGTGGCCGCCGACGACGAGCTCGAGGTGCCGCACCCGCGGGCGCACGAGCGCGCCTTCGTGCTGGTGCCCTGGACCGAGGTCCAGCCCGACGCCGTGCTGCCCGGCCTGGGCGGCGGGCCGGTGGCGCGCCTGGCGGAGACGGCGCCCGACCGCGCCGGCATCCGCTGGATGGCGCTCGACTGGCTGACCGAGCCGACGACGCGCAGCGGCATGCTGCCCGCCGCACCGGTCGAGCAGGTCCCGGCCGAGGAGCCGTTCGACGCGGCGCTCGCGGCCGGAGAGCCGGCGGCCGCCGCCGAGGAGCCGTTCGACGCGGCGCCCGCGGCCGAGGAGCCGGTGGCCGAGGCGGCTCCGCCGGGCGCGGCCGAGCCGTACCCGGGCGAGGAGCCCGCGGCCGACCCGGACGACAGGGAGCACCCCTCCGGAGCCACGGAGGCCGACGCCGTCGAGCGCGGCGAGACCGAGCGGCCCCACGAGCCGCTGGTCACCGGCGTGCCGGCGTCCGGGACGCCGGCCGCCCCGCGGGCGACGACGCCCGGCCCGCTGGCGACGACGCCCGGCCCGCTGGTGGAGGAGTCCGGGATCCTCGCGCCGCGCCCGTTCGTCGAGCCGGTGGGCCGGGCCGACGACGCGCCGCCCGCCGAGCGCGCCGACGACCCGTCGGCCGAGCACCCCGCCGCGCCGCCGGCCCCGTGGGAGCTGCCCGCCGACGCCGCGCCGGCGCCCACCGAGCGACCGCACTGGGCGCCCGTGCACCCGCACGACGAGCCCGAGGCGCCCCGGGCCGGGACGGCGGTCATGACCGCCGTCGAGCCGGCGGACGGCGGCGCGCCGCCGTCGAGCCGCCTCGAGCCCGCCGACCCTGCGGACCCCGAGGGCGAGGACCGCCCCGAGCGGGCCGACCGTGCGGGCGGTGCCGCCGGGAGCGGCACACCCGACGGCGCGGACGCCGCCCGCTGATGCGCCGCACGTCCGTCCGCACGCTGCTCGCCGTCGTCCTCGGCGTCGCCGTCGTGGGCGCGGTGGTCGGCCGCGCGCTCGCCGCCCAGGGCGTGCACCTGCCTCCGGTCGCCTGGGTCGAGGACGTCGCGATCCTCCTGCTCGCCGTGGTGATCTTCTGGATGGGCTGGGCGGTGCGCGCCTACCAGAAGGGCGACCGGCCGGACCTCGACCCGATCCGCGCCGCGCGCACCTTCGTGCTGGCGAAGGCCGGCGCGCTGACGGGCGCGATCCTGGCCGGCCGGTACCTCGCCACCGTGCTGGGGCTGCTCGGCGACCTGGACATCGCCGCGCTGCGCGACCGGGTGCTCGCGGCCGCCGTCGCCGCCCTGTGCGCTCTCGTGCTGGCGGTCGTCGGGCTGGTGGTCGAGAGGTTCTGCGAGCTGCCCCCGCCCGACGACGAGGACGCCGAGGAGGGCGAGGGCGGCGCGGCGCCGATGAGCTGGTGAGGCGGCGTCGCCGCCCGACGCGCGCGGGCGGCCGGGGCTGCTGACCTGGCGCGGCCTCGGTGCGAGGATGGGCGCCATGGCCACCCCAGAGCGCACGTCCGGTGACCCCGCGGCCCCGTTCGAGCCCGACGGCGTCGAGTTCCGCAGCGTCTCGCCGCGCCTGGTGACCGCCCGCCTCGTCTCGGGCGGCATCACCGTGCTCCTGCCGGTGGTGGCCGGGGCCGTGCTCGCGCTCGCGTTCTCCCCGTGGTGGTGGATCCTCGCCGGCGTGCCGGCCGCGATCTTCCTCGCCACCGCCGTGGTCGTGCCGCGCCAGGTGCGCGCGCTCGGCTACGCCGAGCGCGACGACGACCTGCTGGTGCGCAAGGGCGTGCTGTTCCGCTCGCTCGTGGTGGTGCCGTACGGGCGCATGCAGTACGTGGACGTCGAGGCCGGGCCGCTCGACCGCAGGCTCGGCATCGCCAAGGTGCAGCTGCACACGGCCGCGGCGGCCACGGACGCCGTGATCCCCGGGCTGCCCCCGGCGGAGGCCGAGCGGCTGCGCGACCGGCTCTCGGCGCGCGGCGAGGCGAGGCTGGCCGGGCTGTGAGCGCCGCCGACCCGACGCCCCGCGACGGCGTTCGCGACCCGGAGGTGCCCGCGGGCGACCTCACCTGGCACCGCATGCACCCGGTCACGCCGTTCGTGCGGGGCTGGTCGGTGATCCTGGTGGCGGTCGCGTTCGTCGGCCACCAGACGCTCGACCAGCTCGAGGCGGTCGGCGGCGCCGCCGCCGCGGTGGGCCAGGTCTCGGGCCTGTGGTGGAAGGCCACGCTCGCCGGCCTGGTGCTCCTGGCGCTGATCTTCGGCCTCGCCGCCCTCGCCTGGCGCATGACCGCCTACGCGGTCGACGACGACGCGGTCCACCTGCGCAAGGGCGTGGTGTTCCGCCAGCAGCGGCACGCGCGGCTCGACCGGCTGCAGGCCATCGACATCCGCCAGCCGCTGCTGGCGCGGCTCGGGGGGCTGGCCGAGCTCACCCTCGAGGTGGCCGGCGGCAGCGGCTCCGGTGTGGCGATCGGGTTCCTGCGCGAGCAGGACGCCCGCCGCCTGCGCGCCGACCTGCTCGCCCGCGCGGCCGGCGTCAAGGCCCGTCGCGGCGCGCCCGCCCCGGCCGCGGCGCCGGTGGCCGACGCTGCCGCCGCCGCTCCTGTCGCCGCGCCGGACGGCACCCCGGCCGACGGCGTGCCCGGCGCCCCCGTCGGCACGCCCGCCGGCCCCACCGCCGCCGACGGCGCGCCTGTCGCCGCCGACGGCGCCCGTCCCGACGGCGCCCCGCTCGACCGCACCGCGCCGGCCGGCCCCGCCGCCGGCCTCGGCGACATCGGCGGCCTCGGCGACGTCGACGACGTCGACGGCGTCGGTGACGTCGACGACATCGACGAGGCGCCCGAGGAGCAGCTCTACGAGGTGCCGGCGGGCCGGCTCGTGCACTCGCTGCTGCGGTCCCCGGCCCTGTGGTTCGTCGCGCTCGGCCTCGTCGGCATGGTCGTCGCCGTCGCGCTGACGCGGAACCTCGGCATCCTCGTGTCGGCCGCCCCGGCGGTGCTCGGCGGCGGCGGCTACCTGTTCCAGCGCTTCGCCGGCGAGTTCGGGTTCCGCGCGGCGCTGTCCCCGGACGGCATCCGGCTGCGCCACGGCCTGCTCGAGACCCGGGCCCAGACCATCCCGCCCGGCCGCGTCCAGGCGGTCTCGCTCACGCAGGGCCCGCTGTGGCGCGGCCCGGACTGGTGGCGCGTCAAGGTCAACGTGGCCGGGTACGCGACGGGCGAGAACACCGAGTCGCAGAACGTGCTGCTGCCCGTGGGCCCGCGCGCCGAGGCGCTCACCGCGCTCTGGCTCGTGCTGCCCGACCTGGGCACCGAGGACCCGCTGCGCCTGCTCGACGAGGGCCTGACCGGCACGGATGCCGACGGGGCGTTCACCGTCGCGCCGCGGCGCTCGCGCTGGCTCGACCCGGTGGCGTGGCGGCGCAACGGGTTCGCCGTCACCGACCGTGCCCTGCTGCTGCGCAGCGGCCGCGTCGTGCGCCGGCTCGTGCTGGTGCCGCACGAGCGCACCCAGTCGCTCGCGGTCGCGCAGGGGCCGTGGCAGCGCCGGCTGGGCCTCGGCACGTTCACCGTGCACTCGACGCCGGGCCCGGTCGCGCCCGCCGTGGCGCACCTCGACGCCGCCGACGCCGGTCGGCTGCTCGAGGAGCAGGCGCGCCGCGCCCGCACCGCCCGCGCCGCCGCCGGGCCGGAGCGCTGGATGGAGCAGCGGGCCCAGGTGGCCGAGGCGAACCGCGCCGACGTCGCGCCCGCCGAGGCGGTCGCCCGCACGGAGGCCGCCGTCCCGGGCGCGGACGCCGGCCCGGAGGTGCGGGGATGACCGACCGGCGTCCCGGCCGACTCGGCGTCGGCGTCGTCGGTGCCGGCCGGGTCGGCGCGGTGCTGGGCAGCGCCCTGCGCGCCACCGGCCACGCCGTCGTCGGCGCCAGCGGCATCAGCGAGGCCTCGCGCGAGCGCATCGCCACGCTGCTGCCCGGCGTCCCCACCCTCACGGTCGAGGAGGTCGTGGAGCGCTCGGAGCTCGTGCTGCTCGCGGTGCCCGACGACGCCCTGGCCGACCTCGTCGCCGGGCTCGCCGGCGTCGGCGCGTGGCAGACCGGCCAGCTCGTCGTGCACACCTCCGGCCGGCACGGCACCGCGGTGCTCGAGCCGGCGCGCCAGGCGGGCGCGATCCCGCTGGCGGTCCACCCGGCGATGACGTTCACCGGCACCTCGCTCGACCTGGCGCGCCTCGAGGGCACCACCTTCGCGGTCACCGCGCCCGCGGCGGTCCAGCCGATCGGGCAGGCGCTCGTCGTCGAGGTCGGCGGCGAGCCCGTGATCGTCGACGAGGCCTCCCGGCCGCTCTACCACGCGGCCCTGGCGCACGGCGCCGACCACCTCGTCGTCCTCGTGGCGCAGGCCGCGCAGGCGCTCGAGGCCGCCGGCGTCGCGCAGCCGGGCCGCCTGCTGCGCCCGCTGCTCACGGCCGCGCTCGACGGTGCGACGCGCGCCGCGGACACGCGCGAGGACGGCGCGGGGCCCGGCGCGGTGGCGGCGCTCGGCGGAGCGGTGCCGGCCGGCGACGCTGTGGCTGTGGCCGCGCACCTGGAGGCCCTCGGCGGCCTCGCGGCCCGCACGGGCGCGACGGACCTGCCGGCGTCGTACGCGCAGCTCGCCCGCGGCGCCGCCCGCCGCGCCGTCGCGAGCCACCGGATCGACGACGCCGCGGCCCAGCGGCTGCTCGACGTCCTTGGCGCCCACCGCCCGGCGGACGACTGACCCCGCCGGCCGTCGTCAGCACGAGCGCAGGCTCCGACCTGCGCTCGTGCTGACAACCCTGAGGGAGTGACCGGTACCTCTCGGACGGGTGCCCGAGAGCCCGGATCGCGGCCGTCCGGCGCCGGTAGGATCGGCTGGTGACCTCCGCCGAGAACACCCCCGCTCCCGACGCCGACGACCTGCCCGAGCAGCTGCGCGTCCGCCGCGAGAAGCGCGAGCGGATCATCGCCGCCGGGGGCGAGGCCTACCCGGTGGGCGTGCCCGTCACGCACACGATCGAGCAGGTCCGCGAGTCCTACGCGCACCTCGAGGCCGGCCAGGAGACCGAGGACGTCGCGGGCGTCGCCGGCCGCGTCGTGTTCCTGCGCAACACCGGCAAGCTGTGCTTCGTCACGCTGCAGGACGGCGCCGGCCACCGCCTCCAGGCGATGCTGAGCCAGAAGGAGGTCGGCGAGGAGCGGCTGGCCGCGTTCAAGGCCGACGTCGACCTCGGCGACCACCTGTTCGTGCACGGCCGCGTCGGCTCGTCGCGCCGCGGCGAGCTGAGCGTCTTCGCCGACGAGTGGCAGATCGCCGCCAAGGCGCTGCGCCCGCTGCCGGTGCTGCACAAGGACCTCAGCGAGGAGTCGCGCGTCCGCCAGCGGTACGTCGACCTCATCGCGCGCCCGGCCGCGCGGGACATGGTGCGGCTGCGGGCCGGCGTCGTGCGCTCGATGCGCGACAACTTCCACCGGCGGGGATATCTCGAGGTCGAGACCCCGATGCTGCAGACGATCGCCTCCGGCGCGGCGGCGCGTCCGTTCGAGACGCACATGAATGCCTATGACATCGACCTCTATCTGCGAATCGCCCCGGAGCTTTTCCTGAAGAAGGCGGTCGTGGGCGGCGTCGAGCGCGTCTTCGAGATCAACCGCAACTTCCGCAACGAGGGCGCCGACTCCACGCACTCGCCGGAATTCGCGATGCTCGAGGCCTACGAGGCCTACGGCGACTACGACACGATGGCCGAGCTCACCCAGGACCTCGTGCAGACCGCCGCGCAGGAGGTCCTCGGCGGCACGCTGGTGACGCTCGCGGACGGCGAGGAGTACGAGCTCGGCGGGCAGTGGGCGCAGCTGACCATGTACGGCTCGCTCTCGGAGGCGCTGGGGGAGGAGATCACCCCCGAGACGTCGGTCGAGGACCTGCTGAAGATCGCCGCGAGGCTGGACGTGGACGTCGAGCGGAAGGCCGTCAACCACGGCAAGCTCGTCGAGGCGCTGTGGGAGCACCAGGTGGGTGACCACCTGAGCGCCCCGACGTTCGTGCGGGACTTCCCGGTGGAGACCTCCCCGCTGACGCGCGACCACCGCAGCGTCCGCGGCCAGGTGGAGAAGTGGGACCTGTACGTGCGCGGGTTCGAGCTCGCCACCGCCTACTCCGAGCTCGTGGACCCGGTGATCCAGCGCCAGCGCTTCGAGGCGCAGGCAATGCTCGCCGCGGCCGGCGACGCCGAGGCCATGAAGCTCGACGAGGACTTCCTCACCGCGATGGAGTACGCGATGCCCCCGGCCGGCGGCATGGGCATGGGCGTCGACCGCCTGCTCATGGCCCTGACCGGGCTGGGGATCCGCGAGACCATCCTGTTCCCGCTCGTGAAGCCGCAGGCCTGAGGACCACGAGGTCACCGTCATGAACCCGGACGTCATCACCGCGTCGCTCATCGCGCTCGCGCCCTCGGTGGGCGTGGGCCTGCTCTTCTGGTTCGCGATGCGCAAGATCTTCCGCGCCGACCGCAACGAGCGCGAGGCGCTCGCGCGGCTCGACGCGGAAGACGCGCGGCGCGCTCAGGAATCGGCCGGTCCGGCGGGTTCCACGTCGTCCCCGGAATGACGCCCGGCGCAAATACCTTTCGCGTCGACCGCTAAGGCGCACGCATTAGGGAAATGCCCCGCGCGTCGCGTTGACACCGGAATGCGCTACGGCCATGCTCAATGCGTCGTAGACATTCCTGCCGGTGAAAGGCGGTCCTTCGTGGTCCAGAAGACTCAGGTCGTTCTCATCGACGACATCGACGGCGCGGAGGCGGAGGAGACCGTCTCTTTCGCTCTCGACGGCGTCACCTACGAGATCGACCTCAGCTCGGCGCACGCCGCCGAGCTGCGTGACGCGTTCGCGACGTGGATCGGCCACGCGCGCAAGACGACCACGCGCATGGGCGCCCGTCCCAGCGGCAGCGCCCCCCGCCGCACCGGGACCGACCGTGCGCAGCTCGCGAAGATCCGCGAGTGGGCCAAGGAGAACGGCTACCAGGTCTCCGACCGCGGCCGCATCTCCTCCGAGGTCATGAACGCCTTCGAGGCGGCGCACTGATCCCGCGCTGATCCCGCGCTGATCCCGCGCTGACCCCGACCGGCGGCCCCGGCGCCGCCGGCCCGCACCGCGCCCCGTCCGGGTCTCCCCGGCCGGGGCGTTGTGCTGTCCGGCCGCGCCGGCGGGGAGCGTGCGACGCCGCGGCCTGCGGGCGCCGCGCGCCGCAATAGGCTTCTCGCCATGACGTCTGACCGGGCCGCGACCCGCGCCCTGTGGATCGGCACCTACCAGCGCGAGGGCGCCTCTCCCGGTTCCGGCGAGGGCGTCTGGCGCGTGGACGTCGACCTGCGCACCGGTGCCTTCGGCGAGCCCCGGCTCGCGGTCACGCTGCCCGCGCCGTCGTTCCTGGCGCTGCACCCCTCGGGCCGCACGCTGTACGCGGTGGGGGAGGACGACCCGGGCACGCTCACCGCGCTCGAGGTGCTCGACGGCGAGGACGCCGCGGGCGGGGACGCGCCCGCCACCCTCCTGGCCGCCGTCGGCTCGCTCGCCTCGGGCGGGGCGTTCCCCTGCCACGTGCTGGCGCTCGACGGCGAGGTCTGGGTGGCCAACTACGGCGACGGCGTCGCCGCGCGGCTGCCCGTCGACCCGGCCACCGGCGTGCCCGCCGCCGAGGGCGTCGCCACGTTCCGGCACCACGGGTCCGGCCCGGTCGCCGACCGGCAGGAGGGCCCGCACGCCCACTTCGTCCACCCCGGCGAGGCCGACGAGGTGCTGGTGAGCGACCTCGGCACCGACGAGCTGCGGCGCTACCCCGCGGGCGGCCCGGGCGACGCCGGCGAGGACGCCGCGCGCACCGTCCCGCTGCCGCCCGGCACCGGGCCGCGGCACGCCGTGCGGTGCGCCGGCCACCTCGTCGTCGTCGGCGAGCTCGACGGGCGCGCGCACGTGCTGCTCCCGCAGCCCGACGGCGGGTACGAGCACCTCGGCTCGGCGCCGCTGGTCGACCTCGAGGCCACGCTGCCGGAGGGCACGCCGGTGCAGGCCGCGCACGTCACGGCGAGCCTCGCGGCGCCCGACGAGGCGCTGTACGTGGGCGTGCGCGGCCCCGACGTGCTCACGGTGCTCGGCGTGGCGCCCGCCGGCGTCGAGGCCGGGCCCGGGTCGGTGCTCGACGGCGTCCGCTGGGCGCACCGCGCCGACGTGCCGCTGGGCGCGGGCGCCTGGCCGCGTCACCACGCGGTCGTCGACCGCGGTGCGGCGCGGGCCGAGGGCGGCGGGCCGCTCGCGGCGCACGAGGACCTCGTCGTCGTCGCGCTGCAGGGCACCTCCGAGCTGGTCTCCGTGCGCGTGGACCCGCGCACCGGCGCGGGCGAGGTGGTGCACCGGCTGCCGATGCCGACGCCGCCCGCCTGCGTGCTGGAGGCGTGGTGACGCAGCCGCAGCCCGCCGGCCGCGGGCCGCGCGTGGCGATGCTCTCGGTGCACACCTCGCCGCTCGACCAGCCCGGCACCGGCGACGCCGGCGGCATGAACGTCTACGTGCTCGAGCTGGCGCGCGCGCTGGCCCGCTCCGGCGCCCAGGTGGAGGTCTACACGCGTGCGACGTCGTCGGCGCAGCCGCCGGTGGTCGACGCCGAGCCGGGCATCCGCGTGCTGCACGTGCCCGCCGGCCCGTTCGAAGGGCTCGACAAGAACGACCTGCCCGGGCAGCTGTGCGCCTTCACCGCGGGCGTGCTGCGGGCCGAGGCGCACCGGCCGGAGGGCTGGTACGACGTCGTGCACACCCACTACTGGCTCAGCGGCCAGGTCGGCTGGCTCGCCGCCGAGCGCTGGGACGTGCCGCTCGTGCACACGATGCACACCATGGCGAAGGTGAAGAACGCCGCGCTGGCGCCGGGCGACGCCCCCGAGCCGCGGGGCCGGGTCATCGGCGAGGAGCAGGTGGTGGGCGCGGCCGACGCGCTCGTCGCCTCCACCCGCGAGGAGGCCGCCGACCTCGTCGAGCGCTACGGGGCCGACCCCGACCTGGTGCACGTGGTGGCACCGGGCGTCGACCTGGGCACGTTCACCCCGCTGGCGGGCGGGGAGGCGGCCCGGCGCGCGCTGCGCGAGCGCCTGGGGCTGCCGGTGGACCGCCCCGTGGTGCTGTTCGCGGGCCGCGTCCAGCTCCTCAAGGGCCCCGACGTGCTCGTGCGCGCGCTGCCGCTCCTGACCGGGGCCGCCGGCGGCGACGGCGACAGTGCCGGCGGCGACGGCGACAGTGCCGACGGCGCGGGCGCGCCGCTGCTCGTCGTCCTCGGCGGGGCCAGCGGGCGCGCGACGGCGGTGCGGGAGCTCGAGGCCCTCGCGCACCAGCTCGGCGTGCGCGACCGGGTGCGCGTGCAGCCCCCGGTGCCGCGGCACGAGCTGGCCGACTGGTACCGCGCGGCCGACGTCGTCGCGGTGCCCTCGCACAACGAGTCGTTCGGCCTCGTGGCGGCCGAGGCCCAAGCCTGCGGCACGCCCGTGGTGGCGGCGGCGGTGGGCGGCCTGCGCACCGTCGTCGTCGACGGCGTCTCCGGCGTGCTCGTGCCCGACCACCGGCCCGGCTCGTGGGCGCGGGCGCTCGGCGACCTGCTCGCCGACCCCGAGCGCCGGGCCGCGCTGGGCGCGGGGGCGCGCCGGGCCGGCGAGCGGTTCTCGTGGGAGCGCGCGGCCGCCGCGATGCTCGACGTGTACGAGCAGGCGCGCAAGACGCGCGCGGCCCGGTCCGGATGACATGCGCGGCCGGCGCCATCAGGATGGCCGCATGCCTCTCACCGGTGACTACGCCCCCAGCCCGTCCGAGTGGGCCCGCACGCAGGCCGAGGCCTACGAGTCCTCCCAGGGCACGCAGGCCACGACGCTGCGCGGCATGCCCGTCGTCGTCCTGACGACCGTCGGCGCGCGGACGGGCAGGCTGCGCAAGACCCCGCTCATGCGCGTCGAGCACGACGGCCGGTACGCCGTCGTCGCGTCCCTCGGCGGCGCCCCGCAGCACCCGCAGTGGTACCACAACGTCGTCGCCCACCCGCGGGTGGAGCTGCAGGACGGCTCCGTCAGGCGCGACTACGTGGCCCGCGAGGTGCACGGCGACGAGCGCGCCCGGTGGTGGGAGCTCGCGGTGGCCGCCTACCCCGACTACGCGGACTACCAGGAGCGGACCGAGCGGGTCATCCCCGTGCTGGTCCTCGAGCCGGCCGACGACTGACCGCCGGCGGGCCGGCCGGCACCGTCCGCGCGGCGGCCCCTCGTCGCCCCCGGCCGCGGAACACGGCAGGATGGGACCCATGACCTACACCCTCGTGCTGCTCCGCCACGGCGAGAGCGAGTGGAACGCGAAGAACCTGTTCACCGGCTGGGTCGACGTGGCCCTGTCGGAGAAGGGCGTCGAGGAGGCCAAGCGTGGGGGCACGCTCCTCGCCGAGGCCGGGATCGCGCCGGACGTCGTGCACACCTCGCTGCTGCGTCGCGCGATCATGACCGCGAACTTCGCGCTCGACAAGGCCGACCGCCACTGGATCCCCGTCAAGCGCTCGTGGCGCCTCAACGAGCGCCACTACGGCGCCCTCCAGGGCAAGGACAAGAAGCAGATCCGCGAGGAGTACGGCGAGGAGCAGTTCATGCTCTGGCGCCGCTCGTACGACGTGCCGCCGCCCGAGATCGAGCTCGGCTCGGAGTTCTCGCAGGACGCCGACGTGCGCTACGCCGGCGAGCCGATCCCGCGCGCCGAGGCCCTCAAGCAGGTGCTCGTGCGGGCCCTGCCCTACTGGGACGACGAGATCGTGCCGGACCTCAGGGCGGGCAGGACGGTGCTCGTGGCGGCGCACGGCAACTCGCTGCGCGCCATCATCAAGCACCTCGACGGCATCGACGACGAGACGATCGCCGGCCTCAACGTGCCGACGGGCATCCCGCTGGTCTACGAGCTCGACGAGGAGACCCTCGAGCCCGTGACCCGCGGCGGCACCTACCTCGACCCGGAGGCCGCGAAGGCGGCCATCGCCGCGGTGGCCAACCAGGGCAAGTGACCCGGCCGCCGGCCCCCGGGGGTCGGTAGCGGCAGGGTCGGTAGCGGCCGGCAGGACGACGACGGCGGTGCTCCCCACGGAGGGGAGCACCGCCGTCGTCGTGCCGGGCCGGGTGACGGCGCAGCCGCGGCCGGGCGTGTCAGGCGTTCGCTGCTCGGGCCTTCTGCGCTCAGGCCCTCTCGGCGGCGGCCCGGGGGTCCTCGGCGAACTCGCCGGTCACCAGGAACACGACGCGCCGTGCGATCGACACGGCGTGGTCGCCGAACCGCTCGTAGTAGCGGCCCACCAGCGTGACGTCGATGGCCTCCTGCGTCGTGCCCGACCACTCCGGCGACAGCAGCGCGGCGAACGTGTCGGCGTGCAGGTCGTCCAGGCGGTCGTCGCCGGCCTCGATCGCCTTGGCCAGGTCGACGTCGTGGGTGGACAGCAGCGTGGTGACGCGGCCGGAGACGTCGACCGCAGCCGCGTGCATCTGCTCGAACGTGGCCCGGGCCGAGCCGGTGATCGCCGCGGCGGGGTAGCGGCCGCGCGCCACCTGCGCCACGTGGCGGGCGAGGTCGCCCATGCGCTCCAGCGTGGAGCTCATCCGCAGCGCGGAGACGACGGTGCGCAGGTCGGTGGCCACCGGTGCCTGCTGAGCGAGGAGGTGCACGCAGCGCTCGTCGAGGTCGCGCTGCAGCTGGTCGATCGCGTGGTCGGCCTCGATCACCTCCTGCGCCGTCTGGAGGTCGGCCTCGAGCAGGGCGCGGCCCGCTCGGGTCACGGCCGACTCCACCAGACGGCTCATGGCGACCAGGTCGTCGCCCAGCTGGTGCAGCTCGGCCTCGAAGATCTCTCGCATCAGGTTCCTCTCGCAGGGCGCCCGGGACGTCTGTCGGACGGCGCCACCCGCGCGGACGGGTGCGCGCACGCTCGGGGCACCCCGCCAGGCTGTCATGCGCGCGTGAACGCTCCGGTGAACGACGGGCGCCCTGCCGGTGAACATCAACCGAAGCGCGCGTCGGACCCGGCCACGGTGGCCCGAGGCACTCCTGCGGCGCGCCTACGCTGGCACCGTGGACGAGATCATCCCCGGGGTGTCGGTGCTGGCGGCCGGCATCCTCGGCGTCGTGGTGGGCGTGATCGCCACGGTCGCGTTCCGGGTGTCGGAGCGCGCCCAGCGCCGCGTGCCCGCCGCCGCCACGGCCCCGGAGCTCGAGGACGGCCTCGTGCGCGTGCTGTCGGTGCTGCGGTCCGCGGCCGTGGTGCTCGACGCCGACGACGACGTGCTGCGCGCCTCGCCGCCCGCGTACGCCCTGGGCGTCGTGCGCAACGACGAGGTGGCCCACGCCGCGGTGCGCGAGATGGTCGACGAGGTGCGCCGCGATGGCGTCATCCGCGAGCAGGAGCTCGAGCTGCCCCGCGGTCCCATCGGCTCCGGCACGGTGCTGCTGCAGGTGCGCGTGGCCCCGCTGGGCCGCGACCGCATGCTCGTGCTCGCCGAGGATCGCACCGAGGCGCGCCGCGTCGAGGCCATCCGCCGCGACTTCGTCGTCAACGTCTCGCACGAGCTCAAGACGCCCGTCGGCGCGCTCGCCCTGCTCGCCGAGACGGTGCAGGACGCCGCCGACGACCCGGTGGCGGTGCGCCGGTTCGCCGAGCGCATGCAGCGCGAGGCCACGCGCCTCTCGGCGCTCGTGCACGAGATCATCGAGCTGTCCCGGCTGCAGGCCACGGGCGCGCTGTCCGACGTGCGCACCGTGCAGGTCGCCGACGTCGTGGCCGAGGCGGTGGACCGGGCGCGCACGACGGCGCAGGCCAAGAACATCGTCATCACCGTGGGCGGCGGCGAGGACTGCATCGTCTATGGCGACCACAACCTGCTCGTCACGGCCGTGCGCAACCTGCTCGACAACGCCGTCAGCTACTCGCCGCCCAACACCCGGGTGGGCGTGGGCGTCACGCAGCGCGCCGGGCTCGTCGAGATCGCCGTCGTGGACCAGGGCATCGGCATCGCCGCCGACGAGCAGGAGCGCGTGTTCGAGCGCTTCTACCGGGTGGACCCGGCCCGCTCCCGCGACACCGGCGGCACCGGCCTAGGCCTGTCGATCGTCAAGCACGTGGCGGCCGACCACGGCGGCGACGTGCAGATGTGGTCCGAGCCCGGCAAGGGCTCCACGTTCACCCTGCGCATCCCCGCTGCCGACGTGCAGCACTCCGCCCGGTCGGCGTCGGACGACGACGCCGACCCCGGGCAGACCGACGGCGCCGGTCCCGGCGCCGCCCACACCGGCACGGTCCGGCGCACCGACGGCGCCGGCACCGCCGCGACATCCGAGGAGGTGGGTGCGTGACGCGCATCCTCGTGGTCGAGGACGAGGAGTCCTACCGCGACCCGTTGACCTACCAGCTGACCCGTGAAGGCTTCGACGTCGTCGAGGCCGCCACCGGCACCGAGGCGCTCGAGCGCTACGACGCCGAGGGCGCCGACCTCGTGCTGCTCGACCTCATGCTGCCGGGGCTGCCCGGCACCGAGGTGTGCCGCGAGCTGCGCCAGCGGGGCGACGTGCCCGTCATCATGCTCACCGCCAAGGACACCGAGATCGACAAGGTCGTGGGCCTGGAGCTCGGCGCCGACGACTACGTCACCAAGCCGTACTCGTTCCGCGAGCTGCTCGCGCGCGTCCGGGCCGTGCTGCGCCGCCGCTCGCCCGCCGCGGCGCAGGACGGCACCGGCAGCCCGGACGAGGAGCACGACGGCGTGCTGGAGGTGGGGCCGGTGCGCATGGACGTCGACCGGCACACCGTGCTGGTGGGCGGCGAGCCGGTGGCCCTGCCGCTCAAGGAGTTCGACCTGCTCGAGCTGCTGATGCGCAACGCCGGCCGCGTGCTCACCCGCGGGCAGCTCATCGACCGGGTGTGGGGCCCCGACTACGTGGGCGACACCAAGACGCTCGACGTCCACGTCAAGCGCATCCGCGCGAAGATCGAGCCAGACCCGGGCGCCCCGCGCTACCTGCTGACCGTGCGCGGGCTGGGCTACAAGCTGGCGGACGACGACGCCTGACCCTCGCGGAGCCGTTCCGGGCACGCGGACGCCCGGCCCAGGCGCGCCGACGGTGGCCGGCCCGGTGCGAGCGGGGGTCCGACGGCGGGCGGCGGCGGTCAGTCCTCGACGACGCTGACCGTGACGTCGATGTTGCCGCGCGTCGCGTTGGAGTACGGGCACACCTGGTGCGCGGCGTCGGCCAGGGCCTGCGCCTGCTCGTGCGGCACGCCCGGCAGCACGACCTCGAGGAGCACCTCGAGCCGGTAGCCGCCCTCGCCGTCCGGGCCGATCCCCACGCGGGCGCCGACGCTGCTGTCGGTCACCGCGACCTTCTGCGAGCGGGCCACCGCCTGCAGGGCGGAGTGGAAGCACGCCGCGTAGCCGGCGGCGAACAGCTGCTCGGGGTTGGCGCCCTCGCCGGAACCGCCCATCTCCTTCGGCGGGGCGAGCTCGAGGTCGAGGCGGCCGTCGCTGGTGCGCACGTGGCCGTCGCGGCCGGCGCCGGTGGACAGGGCCTCGGCGGTGTAGAGGGTCGTCATGGGCGTCCTTCCGTGGAGGTGGCCCGCCGTGGCCGCGGACGGGTGACGGGACCGGGCAAATGCGACAGACGCTAGCCCAGAACCTTTCGGGGCGCGCGGTGTCACGGCGCGGCCGTCCGCCCCTTCCGGCACTGTTCACCTCGCGTTCACCGCCGGATGGGGATCGGGCCACCTTGCCTCCCTAGCGTCAACGTCGACGCCGGCACGAGCCGGTGCAACTGACGTGTGAACAGGATGGATCGCCACGTGAAGCTCAGCCGCATCTCCCGCGCTGGTTCCGCCGTGCTGGTCGGCGCGCTCGCGTTGACCCTCGCCGCCTGCGGCTCCGACGACCCCACCGGCTCCGGCTCGGCCGCTCCCGAGGAGAGCGCCTCGGGAGACCTCTCCGGCACCCTCGCCGGCGCCGGCGCCAGCTCGCAGGAGTCCGCCATGGAGGCCTGGCGTGCCGGCTTCCAGAGCCAGAACCCGGACGTCACCGTCAACTACGACCCCGCCGGCTCCGGCGCGGGCCGCGAGCAGTTCCTCGCCGGCGGCGTCGCCTTCGCCGGCTCGGACGCCGCGCTGGACGACGAGGAGCTGACCACCTCGCAGGAGGTCTGCGGCCCCGACGGCGCCATCGACATCCCGGTCTACGTCAGCCCGATCGCCGTGGCCTTCAACCTGCCGGGCGTCGACTCGCTCAACCTGGCCCCCGCGACGATCGCCGGCATCTTCTCCGGCAAGATCACCACGTGGAACGACGAGGCCATCGCGGCTGACAACCCCGGCGTCGAGCTGCCCGACACAGCGGTCACGCCGGTGCACCGCTCCGACGACTCGGGCACCACCGAGAACTTCACCGAGTACCTCGCCGCCACGGCGCCCGACGCCTGGACGTGGGAGGCGGACGGCGTCTTCCCCGAGGACATCTCCGGCGGCGAGTCCGCGCAGGGCACCTCCGGCGTGGTCCAGGCCGTGCAGAGCGCCGAGGGCGCCGTGACCTACGCCGACGCCTCGAAGGTCGGCGAGCTCGCGACCGCCTCGATCAAGGTCGGCGAGGAGTGGGTGCCGTTCTCGCCGGAGGCCGCCGCCGCGACGGTCGACGCCTCGCCGCGCGTCGAGGGCCGCCACGAGCACGACATCGCCGTGGAGATCGACCGCACGACGACCGAGGCCGGCGTCTACCCGCTGGTCCTCGTCTCCTACGGCATCGCCTGCCTGAGCTACTCGGACGCCGAGCAGGGCGAGCTCGTCAAGGGCTTCCTCTCCTACATCGTCTCCGAGGAGGGCCAGCAGGCCGCCGCCGACGCCGCGGGCTCCGCGCCGCTGTCGGAGGGCATCGCGACGGACGCCCAGGCCGCGATCGAGGCGATCACGGTCGGCTGACACGTCCGCCAGGCGACGGTGCCGGCGGTCGGTCCGCCCCAGCAGGGGACGGACCGGCCGCCGGCACAGCCGTGAGCACACCAGCAAGCCCTCCTGAGGAGCAGCCCGCGTGACCTCCACCGTCACCCCGCCGGACATCGAGCCGGCCGCCCCCCGGCCGCCACGGCGCCGTCGCCCCCGCACGACGGACCGGGGCTTCAACCGCGTCTTCCGCTGGGTGGCCACCGGCGCCGGCGTCGTCATCCTGGCCGTGCTCGCGGCCGTCGCGATCTTCCTCGTGGGCCAGGCGCTGCCGGCGATCACGGCGAGCAGCGACGAGCTCAGCGGGGCGGTCAACCGCTTCGGCGAGGGCCAGTCGCTGCTGAGCTTCACCGGGCCCCTCGTCTTCGGCACGCTGCTCGCCGCGGCGCTCGCGCTGCTCATCGCGACGCCGGTCGCCGTGGGCATCGCGCTGTTCATCTCGCACTACGCGCCGCGGCGGCTCGCCTCGGCGCTGGGCTACGTCGTCGACCTGCTCGCCGCCGTGCCCTCGGTCGTCTTCGGCCTGTGGGGCTTCCTGGTGCTGGGGCAGAACGTGCTCAAGCCCGTGTGGGCGTGGCTCGGCGACGTCGCCGGCTGGTTCCCGCTGTTCTCGGGCCAGGTCTCGGCCACCGGCAGGAACCTCGCCACGGTCGCCGTGGTGCTGGCCGTGATGATCCTGCCGATCATCACCGCCGTGTGCCGCGAGGTGTTCCTGCAGACGCCGCGCCTGCACGAGGAGGCCGCGCTCGCCCTCGGCGCCACGCGCTGGGAGGTCATCCGCACGGCGGTCCTGCCCTTCGGCCGCTCGGGCATCGTCTCGGCCGCCATGCTGGGCCTGGGCCGCGCCCTCGGCGAGACCATGGCCGTGCTGATGATCCTGTCGCCCGGGTTCCTCTACTCGTTCAAGATCCTCGCCGCCGGCCAGCAGCAGACCATCGCGGCGTTCATCGCGGCCGACTTCCCCGAGGCCTCCGGCCTGGGGGTCAACACGCTGATCGCCACCGGCCTGGCGCTCTTCGTGATCACGCTGGCCGTCAACATGTTCGCGCGCTGGATCGTGGCGCGCCGCAAGGACTTCTCGGGAGCCAACTGATGAGCGCCACCACCGCCGCCGCCACCGGCGCCCCGGAGGCCGTCGAGCGCACCCGCGCCCTGCTCAAGGGCGCCGACCCGGCGCGCCGGCGCAAGGACCGCCTCATGACGGTCCTCGTCTACGGCGCCTTCCTGCTGGCCATCGCCCCGCTGGTGTCGCTCGTGTGGACTGTCGTCGTCCGCGGCGCCGAGCGGTTCGACGGCTACTTCCTGCTCAACTCCATGCGCGGCGTCTTCGGCGGCATGGACGCGGGCGGCGCGTACCACGCGATCCTCGGCACCGTGCTCATCACCCTGGGCGCCGCCGTGATCTCGGTGCCGATCGGCATCCTGGTGGCGATCTACCTCGTCGAGTACGGCCGCGGGGTCCTGGCCCGGTCGGTGACCTTCTTCGTCGACGTCATGACCGGCATCCCGTCGATCGTCGCCGGCCTGTTCGCCTACGCGCTGTTCTCCCTCTTCCTCGGCCCGGGCGTCCGCGCCGGCATCATCGGGTCCATCGCCCTGTCGGTGCTGATGATCCCCGTGGTGGTGCGCTCGAGCGAGGAGATGCTCAAGCTCGTGCCGAACGAGCTGCGCGAGGCGTCCTACGCCCTCGGCGTGCCCAAGTGGCTGACCGTCGTGCGGGTGGTGCTGCGCACCTCGGTGGCCGGCCTGGCCACCGCCGTGATGCTCTCGATCGCCCGCGTCATCGGCGAGACCGCGCCGCTGCTGATCGTGGCCGGCGTGTCCGACTCGATCAACTCCAACCTCTTCGACGGCCGCATGATGACGCTGCCGGTGTACGTCTTCCGGCAGTTCAGCCAGGGCCTGGTGCCCTGCCGCCCCGACCAGGCGGGCTGCATCGTCGACATCAACTACCAGCGGGCCTGGGCGGCCGCGCTCACACTGATCCTCATCGTGATGCTGCTCAACCTGATCGGCCGCCTGGTCACCCGTCTGTTCGCGCCGAAGCTGCGCTGAGACCCGAGAACGAGAAAGCGAGACCCCGATGGCCCAGCGCATCGACGTCAAGGACCTCAACATCTACTACGGCGACTTCCTCGCCGTGCAGGACGTCTCGATGACCATCGAGCCGAAGTCCGTCACCGCCTTCATCGGCCCCTCCGGCTGCGGCAAGTCGACGTTCCTGCGCACGCTCAACCGCATGCACGAGGTGATCCCCGGCGCCCGCGTCGAGGGCACCGTCGAGATGGAGGGCGTGGACCTCTACGGCGCGGACGTGGACCCCGTGGCGGTGCGCCGCAACGTGGGCATGGTGTTCCAGCGGCCCAACCCGTTCCCCACGATGTCGATCCGCGACAACGTGCTGGCGGGCGTGAAGCTGAACAACAAGCGCATCAGCAAGTCGGACGCCGACGACCTGGTCGAGTCGTCCCTGCAGGGCGCGAACCTCTGGAACGAGGTCAAGGACCGCCTGGACCGGCCCGGCTCGGGCCTCTCGGGCGGCCAGCAGCAGCGTCTGTGCATCGCCCGCGCCATCGCGGTGAAGCCGCAGGTGCTGCTCATGGACGAGCCGTGCTCGGCCCTGGACCCGATCTCCACGCTGGCGATCGAGGACCTCATCCACGAGCTGAAGAACGACTACACGATCGTCATCGTCACGCACAACATGCAGCAGGCCGCGCGCGTGAGCGACCGCACCGCGTTCTTCAACATCGCGGGCACCGGCAAGCCGGGCCGTCTCATCGAGATGAGCGACACGGCGACGATCTTCTCCTCGCCACGCGAGCAGGCGACCGAGGACTACGTCTCCGGCCGCTTCGGGTGACCGCCGGCGGCGCCACAGGCGCCGCCGCAGCGCACCCTGCAGCACCCGGCGGCACCCGGCGGCACCCGGCAGCACGAGGTGCCGGGCGACGACGAAGGGGCCGGCCTCCCGCGGGAGCCCGGCCCCTTCGTCGTACGTCCTGACGCCCGCGCCTCGGCGGCTGCGGTGGAGCGGCCGAGGCGGGCGTCAGGCCGCCGTCACTCGTTCGTGTCGCTCGGCGGCACGCTCTCGCCGTCGGACGCCGTCTCGTCCTGGTCCGTGCTCTCGGACTCGGCCGTGCCGACGGGGTCGGACGCGGTCGGCGACGGCGCGGCGCCGGTCGGCAGGCCGGAGGCGGCCGGCGACGGCGTCGGCAGCACGGCGGCGTACTCCGGCAGCGTGCCGTCGAAGACGTGCAGGGCGAACTCCTGCGTCACGCCCGCGACCTCGAGGGAGGCCGGGATCGTGGTGCCGGGCTCCCCGGCGACGGTGTCGAGCTCGGCCGGGACGCCGCCCTGGGTGCCGAGGTAGACGGTGCTGTGCGCGGGCACGGGCACGGTGACCGGCGAGGCGCCCTCGGCGGTGAGCGTGTAGGTGACGTCCTCGGCCGTCTTGTTCACGAGGCCGCCCTGCAGCGCGCCGACGGCGTCCTCCTCGGGCGTGACGACCATGAGGTTCACGGCGCGCAGGCTCGGGTTGATGTCGACGCGGCTGCCGTCGGACGGGGCGTACGGCTCGATCGTCTCGGTCGGGGAGCACGCCGCGAGCGTCAGGGCCCCGGCCGCCACGGCGGCGGCGACGGCGGCGGTGCGGGCGGGACGGGCGGTGCGGGACACGTGCTCACTCCTGGGGCTCGACGGTCGTGGGCCGGCGGGCGGCTGCCCGGGGGCCCGGCCCGGCACCGTGGCGACGCGGCGTGCACGGGCCGTGCGGGGGTTGCGGGAGGGGCGGCTGCCCCGGCTCATCCTAGTGCCGGATCGGGGCGCTCGGGACGTGGGGCGCGGGGTGCCCCGTCGGCGGCCGTCGACGGGGTCCGGACCTGCGAAAACGCCGGTATCTCAAGGGTGCCCGGGGGTGGCCGTCCGGAGGGTCGGGAAGCGGCTCATGGTAGACTCGGTCACTGGGAAAGGGGACATCTGCAGATGACTTTCGAAGTAGGCGAGACGGTTGTCTACCCGCACCATGGTGCCGCGCTGATCGAGGAGATCAAGACGCGCAAGATCCGTGGCGAAGAGAAGATGTACCTCAAGCTGAAGGTCGCCCAGGGCGACCTCACCATCGAGGTCCCGGCCGAGAACGTGGACCTGGTGGGCGTGCGCGACGTCGTCGACCAGCAGGGCCTGGACAAGGTGTTCGAGGTGCTGCGCGCTCCGTACACCGAGGAGCCGACGAACTGGTCGCGCCGGTACAAGGCGAACCTCGAGAAGCTCGCGTCGGGCGACGTCATCAAGGTCGCCGAGGTCGTGCGCGACCTGTCGCGCCGCGACGCCGACCGCGGCCTGTCCGCGGGCGAGAAGCGCATGCTGGCCAAGGCCCGGCAGATCCTCGTCTCCGAGCTCGCGCTGGCCGAGCACACGGAGGAGGAGAAGGCGGAGGCCATCCTCGACGAGGTGCTCGCCTCCTGACCGTCCCCGCCCCGGTCGCACGTCGCGACCGGGGCGGAGCCCTGTGATGAGCACCCTCGCGATCCTGACCGCCGCAGGCTCGGGCACGCGCCTCGGTCGAGACCTCCCGAAGGCGCTGGTCGAGCTCGACGGCGTGCCCCTGGTCCTGCACGCCGCCCGCCGCCTCGCCGCCGCCGGCGTCGTCGACCGCCTGGTCGTCACCGCGCCCGCCGGCGCCGCGGCCGCCGTCCGCGACCTGCTGACCGCGGACCCGCTCGTCGGGCTGCCGCTCGAGGTGGTCGACGGCGGCGCCACCCGCCAGGCGTCCGTCGCCGCGGGCCTCGCCCGCGCCGGCGACGACGTCGACGTGGTGCTGGTGCACGACGCCGCCCGCCCCTTCGCCCCCGCCGCGCTCGTGCGGCGCGTGGTGGCCGCCGTCCGGGCGGGCCACGGGGCCGTCGTGCCTGGTCTGCCGGTCGTCGATACGATCAAGACCGTGTCCGGGGGCGAGCAGGACGCGGCGAGCGCGCACGGGAGCGAGAGGGCGGCGGGCACGGTCGAGGCCGTGACCGGGACGCCCGAGCGCGCCCTGCTCCGGGCCGTCCAGACGCCGCAGGGCTTCGACCGCGCCCTGCTGGTGCGCGCGCACGCCGCCGGCGCCGCCCGCGCCGCGGCGGACCACCTCGCCGCCACCGACGACGCCGGGCTCGTGGAGGCGCTCGGGGAGCGGGTCGTCGTCGTGCCGGGCGACGAGGCGGCCATGAAGATCACCACCGAGCGGGACATGCACCTGGCCGCGCTCTACGCGGGACTGGTGGCATGACCGCGGACCGGACGGGCGGCCAGGCGCGGACCCTGCCCCGCACGGGCGTGGGCGTCGACGTGCACGCGTTCGCGCCCGAGGGCTCGGACCGCGAGCTGTGGGTGGCCGGGCTGCGCTGGCCGGGCGAGCGCGGCCTCGACGGCCACTCCGACGCCGACGTGGCGGCCCACGCGGCCGCCGACGCCCTGTTCTCCGCCGCCGGCATCGGCGACCTCGGCTCGCACTTCGGTACGAGCGAGCCGCGGTGGGCGGGCGCGGCCGGGACGGTGCTGCTCGCCGAGGCCGCGCGCCGCGTGCGCGCCGCCGGCTTCGAGATCGGCAACGTCGCGGTGCAGGTGGTCGGCAACCGGCCCAAGATCGGCCCGCGCCGGGACGAGGCGCAGGCCGCGCTGAGCGACGCCGTCGGCGCCCCCGTCTCGGTGACGGCGACGACGACGGACGGGCTCGGCCTGACCGGCCGCGGCGAGGGCGTCGCGGCGGTGGCGACGGCGCTGGTCGTCGCCGTGGCCTCGTGAGCCGCAAGCCGCTCGCGGAGCGGCGCGCCCAGCTCGTCGACGCGGCGCTGCGCGTCGCCGCGCACGCGGGCGTCGAGGCGGTGACGGTCCGGGCGGTGGCCCAGGAGGCCGGCGTGTCGCTGGGCACCGTGCACTACTGCTTCCAGGACAAGGACGAGCTGCTCGACGCCATGGGGCACTCGATCGCCGTCAAGGCGTCCGAGCAGATCAACGGCGCGCTCCAGCAGGGCGCCGAGGCCGGGCTCGACTTCCGCACGCTCGTGCACCGGTGCGCCGAGGCGCTGCTCGCAGGGCTCAAGCGCTGGCGCTCCACGCGGCTGCTGCTGCTGGAGATCGCCACCACGGGCGCGCGCAACCCCGCGCTGCACCCCACCGCCCTCGCGCACCTCGACGCCTCGGTGATCCTGGTGCGCCGGATCGTCGAGGGCGCGGCGCGCGCGACCGGCGTCGTCTACCGCATCGACGTCGACGTGCTCTCCCGCGTGGTGTCGGCGATGAACGACGGCATCGAGCTGAGCTGGCTCGTGGACGGCGACGACGAGGCCGCGCTGCAGGCGTTCCACGCCATGGCCGAGATGGTGGTCTCCTACGCCGTGAACCCGGACGGCCCGCCGCGGCCGTGGGACCAGGGCGACGTGGAGGAGCTCCTGGCCGGCGCGGGTCACGCCGCCGAGGACGACACGGATGACGACACGGAGGACGACACGGAGGACGACACGGCGGACGACACGGCGGACGACACGGAGGACGACACGGAGGACGACGGCGAGCAGGCCGGCGCGGCCGAGGGCTACGGCGACCCGGCCGGCAGGCCCAGCACCGAGTCGGTGTAGCCGTTGCGGAAGACGCCGTCGGGGTCGACGGCGCGCCGCACGCGGGCGACGTCGTCCAGGGGGTAGTGCTCGGCCAGGTGGGCGGCCGTGCGGTGGTGCAGCTTGCCCCAGTGCGGCCGGCCGCCCGCGGCGAGGAAGACCGCCTCCGCGGCGGCGAACCAGCGCCGGTACGGCATCCGCAGGTACTGGTGCACCGCTACGAAGGCGGTGTCGCGGCCGCGGGCGGGCGACAGCCAGACGCCGTCCGACGGCGCGAACCGCACCTCCAGCGGGAAGGGCACGGGCTCCGACGTGCGCCGCAGCCACGCGTCGAGCTCGCGCAGCACGCCGGCCAGCGCCCCGCGCGGCACGGCGTACTCCATCTCCCGGAACCGCACGCGGCGCCGGTGCGTGAAGATCTCGTAGGACGGCCCGACGCGGTCCCGGGCGCCGAGCGCGCGCGAGGAGAGGCGGTTGAGCCCGCGGGTGAGCCCGGGCGCCGCCGTCGCGAGCCGGTTGGCCACCTCGAAGACCCCGTTCGACAGCAGCTCGCCGTCGACCAGGTCGCGGGCCTCCTGCCGCACGCCGCGCAGGCGGCCCTTGAGGCCGGAGCGGCCGGTGGCCCAGTCCGCCGCCGCGTCGGGGTCGAGCCGGTCGTTGCGCAGGGTCAGGGCGCGGCGCGTGCCGGGGAACCAGTACAGCTCGGCGTGGTCCGCGCTGGTGGCGAAACCCTCGACGTCCTCCAGGACGCGGCCCAGCGGCCAGGGCTCCTCGCGCGCCCGCAGCCAGAACGACGGCACCACCTCGAGGTCGACGGCGGTGACGACGCCCGTGGTGCCCAGGCCGAGGCGGGACAGCTCGAAGTCCTCGCGCGCGGGGCTGCCCGGCGGGTCGTCGGCGCTCACCGTGCGCGGCGTCCCGTCGGCGCCGACGAGGCGCAGGCCGGACACCTGGGTGCACAGGCCGCCGTGGCGCGTGCCCGTGCCGTGCGTGCCGGTGCCGATCGCGCCGGCCAGCGTCTGCCGGTCGATGTCGCCGAGGTTGGTCATCGCCAGGCCGTGCGCGGCCAGCAGGTGGTGCAGGTGGTACAGCCGGGTCCCGGCCCGGACGGTCACGCGCGCGGTGCCGTCGTGCCGCCGCTCCACGGCCTCGAGGCCGCGCAGGTGCTGCAGGTCCACGAGCAGGCCGTCGGTCACGGCGGCGGGGGTGAACGAGTGGCCGGCGCCGACGGCGCGCACGCGCAGGCCGTCGCGCGCGGCGGTGGCGACGGCCGCCGCCAGGTCGGCCTCGTCGCGGGGGACCGCCAGCCGCGCGGGAGTGGCGGCGGTCGTCCGGCCCCAGTTCTCCCACAGCCGGGGTTCGCTCACCCGGGTGAGTCTGCCACGTGCGACCTGGGTCACACAGCCCGGGTGTAGCGTGCGGCCATGACGACGCCGGAGCCGCGGGCGCGGCGGCTCGCGGGGCCGGCCGCCGCCGGCGTCGCGGCCCGGCTCACCGCCGCGACGGCGCGGGTCGCCGCCCCGCTCGCCGTCGTCGACCTCGACCGCTTCGACGCCAACGCGGCGGACGTGCTGCGCCGCGCCGGCGGCGCCCCCGTGCGGCTGGCGACCAAGTCCGTGCGGGTGCGCCCGCTCGTCGAGCGCGCCCTCGGCGCCGGGTTCGCCGGCGTCATGACCGGGTCGCTGCCCGAGGCGCTGTGGCTCGTGCGCCACGGCGTGCGCGACGCCCTGGTCGGGTACCCCGCGGTCGGCGCCGCGGCCCTCGCAGACCTCGTCGGCGACCCGGCCGCCCGGGCCGAGGTCACGCTCATGGTCGACGACGCCGCGCAGGTGCGCCGCGCGGCGGGCGCCCTGGCCGCCGCGGCACCGGGGCCCGACGTCGCGGTGTGCCTCGACGTCGACGCCTCGCTGCGCCTCGGCGTCGGGCGGTGGCGCACCCACGTGGGCACGCGCCGCTCGCCGCTGCGCACGCCGGCGCAGGTCGCGGCGCTCGCCCGCACGGTGGAGGCGACCCCGGGCCTGCGGGTGCGCGGCATCATGACGTACGAGGCGCAGGTGGCGGGGCTGCCGGACAGCGGGCCGGTCGTGCGGGCGGTCAAGCGGCTGTCGCTGCCGGAGGTCGCCGCGCGCCGCACCGCCGTGCTCGCCGCCCTGCTCGACGCCGTCGGGCGCGAGGCCGAGCTGGTCAACGCGGGCGGCACCGGGTCGCTCGAGGCGTCGTCGGCCGGTCCCGGCGTCACCGAGGTGACCGCCGGCAGCGGCCTGTTCGTCCCGGCCACCTTCGACCGCTACGACGCGTTCGTGCCGCGCCCGGCCGCGTTCCTCGGGCTCGACGTGGTCCGCGTGCCGGCGCCCGGCTGGGCGACCGCCTCCGGCGGCGGGTACGTGGCCTCGGGCCGGGCGGGGCCGTCCCGGCTGCCGCGGCCGGTGACGCCGGGCTGGCGGCTGACCCGGCGCGAGGGCGCGGGCGAGGTGCAGACGCCGCTGCGCCGCGCCGGCGGACCGGGCGCCGCGCCGCTCGGCGTGGGGGACCGGGTGTGGTTGCGCCACGCCAAGGCCGGGGAGCTCATGGAGCACGTCGCGGTCGCGCACCTGGTGCGCGGCGACGCGGTGGTCGACGTCGTGCCCACCTACCGCGGCGAGGGGCAGGCCTTCTTCTGACCGCGACGCCCCGGGCGCCTCACCCGCACCGGGCCGCTGACAGGGGGCGCTGCGGCGGTGTTCCATGGGCCCATGAGCGACGGACCGGTGCACGGCTCCGCGACGGCGACGACGTCGCGCGGCCACGGTGTGCGCGTGATGGGCGGCCGCGACCCGCAGGAGCCCGGGCGTGCGGCGACGCCGCTGGAGCTGCTCTTCGACCTCGCCTTCGTGGTCGCCTTCGGCACCGCGGGGGAGCAGGCCGCCCACCTGCTGGCCGAGGGCCACGTCGGGTCCGGCGTCCTGGGCTTCGCGTTCTCGATGTTCGCGATCCTGTGGGCCTGGATCAACTTCTCCTGGTTCGCCTCGGCGTTCGACACCGACGACTGGGTCTACCGGGTCACGACGATGGCGCAGATGGTCGGCGTCGTCGTCCTGGCCCTGGGCCTGCCCGAGATGTTCGCCTCCCTGGACGAGGGCGAGCGGGTGCACAACGAGGTCATGGTGGCCGGGTACGTCATCATGCGGCTGGCCATGCTGGTGCAGTGGCTGCGGGCCGCGCGCCAGGCGCCGCGGTACCGGCGCACCTGCCACGCCTACGCCTGGGCGCTCGTCGTGGCGCAGGTCGGGTGGCTGGCGCTCGCGGTCGCGCCGGTGGGCGTCGCCGTCTTCTTCGCCGCGGGGGCGGCGCTCGTCGTCGTGGAGATGATCGGGCCGTGGGTGGCCGAGCGGCGCGTCGCCGCCGACGCCGAGGGGATGACCCCCTGGCACCCGCACCACATCGCCGAGCGGTACGGGCTGCTCGCGATCATCACGCTCGGCGAGGGGGTCATCGGGACCGTCGCGTCGCTGTCGGCCGTCGTCGAGGAGTCCGGGTGGACGATCGACGCCGTGGGAGTCGCCGTCGCCGGGATCGGCCTGACCTTCGGCCTGTGGTGGACGTACTACATCACCCCGTCCGGGGACGTGCTGGACCGCCACCGCGAGCGGGCCTTCCCGTGGGGGTACGGGCACATGGTGGTGCTCGCCGCGCTCGTGGGCGTCGGCGCGGGGCTGCACGTGGTGGCGTACGCCCTCGAGGGGCACTCGGTGATCGGGCCCGTGGGCAGCGTGCTGGCGGTGGCCCTGCCCGTGCTGGCGTTCGTCGTCGCCGACTACCTGCTTTTCTGGGTGCTGCTGCGCTCGTTCGACCTGCTGCACTCCTGGCTGGTGGGCGGGGCGGTGCTGACGCTCGTCGCGGCCGTCGTCGCCGTGGCGCTGGGCGCCCCCATGGCGTGGGCCCTGCTGCTGGTCATGCTCGCCCCGGCGATCACCGTCGTCGGGTTCGAGACCGTGGGCCACCGCCACCTGACGCAGATGCTCGCCCGGTGAGGCCCGGTGAGACCCGGTGAGGCCCGGGGCGGCGCCGTCCGGCCCGCCGCCGGCGCGCCCCGTCCCGGTACCCTGGTCGGGTGACTCTCCGCCTCTACGACACCGCCACGCGCGAGGTGTCCGACTTCGTGCCCCGGACCCCCGGCCAGGTCGGCATCTACGTCTGCGGCGCGACCGTGCAGGCGCCTCCGCACGTGGGCCACCTGCGCCCGTCGGTCGCCTTCGACGTGCTGCGCCGCTGGCTCGAGCGCTCCGGCCACCGCGTCACCCTCGTGCGCAACGTCACCGACATCGACGACAAGATCATCGCCAAGGCCGCCGCGGCCGGCGTGGAGTGGTGGGCGCACGCCGCCCACTACGAGCGGGTGTTCACCGCCGCCTACGACGCCCTCGGCGTGCTGCCCCCGACCTACGAGCCGCGCGCCACGCAGCACGTGCCGCAGATGATCGAGCTGATGCAGCGGCTCGTCGAGCGCGGGCACGCCTACTCCACGGGCGTCGGGAACGTCTGGTTCGACGTGCGCTCCTGGCCCGCCTACGGCGAGCTCACCCGCCAGCGGCTCGAGGACCTCGCCCCGGAGCCGGCCGACGACGCGGACGCCGCGGACCCCGCCGCGGCCAAGCGCGACCCGCACGACTTCGCGCTGTGGAAGGCCGCCAAGCCCGACGAGCCGGCGACCGCCGCGTGGGACACCCCGTGGGGTCGCGGCCGGCCCGGCTGGCACCTGGAGTGCTCCGCCATGGCGCAGCGCTACCTCGGCGACGAGTTCGACATCCACGGCGGCGGCCTGGACCTGCGGTTCCCGCACCACGAGAACGAGCAGGCCCAGTCCCGCGCGGCCGGCTACCCGTTCGCGCGGCGCTGGATGCACAGCGCCTGGATCACCCAGTCCGGCGTGAAGATGAGCAAGTCGCTGGGCAACGGGCTGCTGGTGGCCGACGTGCTCGCCGCCGCGCCCGCCCCCGTGGTGCGCTACGCCGTCGTGTCGGTGCAGTACCGCTCCATGCTCGAGTGGGCGCCCGACACGCTCGACGATGCCCGCACCACGTGGGACCGCCTCACCGGGTTCGTCCAGCGCGCCACCGAGCGCGTGGGCGCCGTGCCGCGCGACGAGGTCGCCAAGGCCGAGCTGCCCGAGGCGTTCGCCGCCGCGATGGACGACGACCTCAACACCCCCGCCGCGCTCGCCGTCGTGCACGAGCACCTCAAGGCCGGCAACACCGCGCTGGCCCAGCCGGCCGGCGCGGAGGCCGACGCCGCGGTGCGCGCCGGGCTCGTCGCCGTGCGGGCGATGCTCGACGTCCTGGGCCTGGACCCGCAGGACCCGCACTGGGCGACCGCGACGAGCGGGGACGACGCCACCCGCGTGGCGCTCGACGCGCTCGTCGCGGCCGAGCTCGAGGCGCGCGCCGCGGCGCGCGCCGCCAAGGACTGGGCCACCTCCGACGCCATCCGCGACCGCCTCGCGGCGGCGGGCGTCGTCGTCCAGGACGGGCCCGACGGCGCCCGCTGGACCCTGGCCGACTGAACCACGAACCGACTTCCCGAGGACCACACATGGCAGGCAACACCCGGCGCCCCGGCGCGACCCGCAAGGCGGGCTCCAAGAAGGGCGCCCAGGTCGGCACCGGTGGGCACGGCCGCAAGGCGCTGGAGGGCAAGGGCCCCACGCCCAAGGCGGAGGAGCGCACCTACCACGTCGCGTACAAGCGCAAGCAGGAGGCCGAGCGGCGCAAGGCGGCCGAGGCGCGCAAGGGCGCTGCCAAGGGCGTCGCCCGCGGCACGCGCCGCGCCACCGACGGCGCCGAGGTGGTGGCCGGCCGCAACGCCGTCCTGGAGGCGCTGCGCACCGAGGTGCCCGTCACCGCGCTGTACGTCGCCAGCCGCATCGACCACGACGACCGCACCCGCGAGATCCTGCAGATCGCCGCGGGCCGCGGGCTCGCGCTGCTGGAGACCACCAAGCCCGAGCTCGACCGGCTCACCGACGGCCAGGTGCACCAGGGCGTGGCCGTGCAGGTGCCGCCCTACGAGTACTCCGACGTCGACGACCTGCTCGACGCCGCCGAGGTGTCCGGCCGCCCGGCGCTGATCGTCGCGCTCGACGGGGTCACCGACCCGCGCAACCTGGGCGCCGTGCTGCGCTCGGCGGGCGCGTTCGGCGCGCACGGCGTGCTGGTGCCCGAGCGGCGCGCGGCCGGCGTCACCGCCTCGGCGTGGAAGGTCTCGGCCGGCGCCGCCGCGCACGTGCCGGTGGCCCGCGCGACCAACCTGACCCGCGCGCTCGGCGACCTGAAGAAGGCCGGCTGCTTCGTCGTCGGGCTCGACGGCGGCGGCGACACCGAGGTG